>JAJYBN010000051.1 GCA_021779005.1 Pseudomonadota bacterium | reverse complement strand
GCCCGATGATGACGGTGTGCAGGTCCGCCATGCAGCGGAAAGCCTAAAGCATCACGGCCGGCTCCACCTGAACCTTTGGTTCAAGGGCGATAGCCGGTAACGGCACCGATGGGAGACGCCTCTTTGAATTCCTTCTGTGACTACCCGTAAATCAATACGCCAGGACATGCGTAGCCGGCGGCGCGCGCTGGACAGCGCAACCCGCGCCCGTGCAGCCGAAGCCTTGACGGCATTGCTGACCGCGCTGCCGTGTTACCGCTCGGCACAGCATTTGTCCGCTTATGTGGCGGTGGACGGTGAGGTGGATACCAATCCGCTGCTGCAGCAGGCGCATCGCGACGGCAAGCATATCTATTTGCCGGTATTGTCTGCCGAGCATGCAGACGTGCTCCAGTTTCATCGTTGGACGCCTGCCAGTGAGATGCTTAATAATCGCCTGCAGATACCGGAACCACACACATCCGGGGTGGGGGGCATTCAGCCATCCATGCTGGATCTGGTGCTGACCCCGTTAGTGGCTTTCGACAGCAGCGGCAACCGCTTGGGCATGGGTGCTGGCTTCTATGACCGCACCTTCGCTTTCCTGAAGACCGGTGGTGACAAGCCCTGGATGCTGGGGCTGGCCTATGAATTCCAGTGTCTGGATCATCTCGAGAAAGCCTCCTGGGATGTTCCGCTCGCCGCTGTGGTGACTGAGCGCAGTGTGCATTTATTCGCGCGCCAGGAGATTGATCCGGGTTGAACTATTGGCTAAACCAGATGACATACACAGCCTGCACCGTGCTAACCGTCTTTCCGTCACTCCGCTGAGCGCAAAAAATACTGCATCACATCCTGAAACTGGCAACTTATACCCAGATTGACATCGCTGAGTGGCAATAATTATTAAAAAAAGTCATTCACAGTCGCGAAATTAACTTCAAAACACATGCAAACACCAAAATTGCGCTCCAAATCGGCAAAATATGATTGCAAAACTGGAATTTTATATTTTCTTGTATATACTCAAGTGCGTGTGATCTAACCGGGAGGATCTTTGATATGAAACGTCGTAAAGCGAAAGGTAAGAAGATTAAGGTTGTAGCTAAGAAAAAGAAAAAGGCTGCTGTGAAGAAGGCCCCACGCCGTCGTCGGAAAAAGGCGGCCGGCAAGAAAAAGAAGGCCGTACGTCGGAAGAAGAAGGCTGGCGGTCGCAAGAAAAAGGCACGTCGGCGCCGCAGGAAAGCTGCTAGCGCGGCGATGTAAAGCCAACAGGCTTTGCTTAAATAGGCCCGCTCTAGCGGGCCTATTTTTTTAAGGCTACAGCAGGGAGAAACGGCGCCATGGGCGCGGAAGACAACAAGAAAAGGGCCGCACGTGCAGCCCTCGAGTATCTGGGTGACAGCCGCATCGTCGGCGTCGGCACCGGTTCCACCGTCAATCATTTCATCGAAGCACTCAGATCCATCAGGGGCCGGCTGGATGGTGCGGTATCCAGTTCCGAGGCCTCCACCCAGCGCCTCAAAGCGCTGGGGATACCGGTACTGGACTTGAATGCTGCGGGAGAACTGCCGCTATACGTGGATGGCGCCGACGAGGCCAACCGGCATCTGCAACTCATCAAGGGCGGCGGGGGCGCCCTCACCCGTGAGAAGATCGTGGCGGCGGTGAGCAAGCGTTTCGTGTGTGTCGTGGATGACAGCAAGCTGGTACAGGTACTCGGCGGCTTCCCATTGACGGTCGCGGTGATCCCGATGGCCCGCAGTTACGTGGCGCGCGAGCTGGTGAAGCTCGGGGGCCGACCGGATTGGCGCAGCGGGTTTACCACCGATAACGGCAACGCGATACTGGACGTACACGGACTGCGCATCCTGGATCCACCTGCCCTGGAGGCCGAAATCAGCCAGATTACCGGCGTAGTCAGCGTGGGCATTTTTGCCCGCCGGCCGGCGGATATGCTGCTGGTGGGGTATACAGACAGAGTGGAAAAGATCGACCGTTGAAACATGAACGCTTGTACGGTCTGAACCAGATCACGCTGATCATCAATGAGAAGGCCCATCCGTTGGATGGGCCTTTATATTTGGCTGGGGGACTAGGATTCGAACCTAGGTTGGCGGAGTCAGAGTCCGCAGTCCTACCGCTAGACGATCCCCCAACATTCTGTGTCAGACCGATTGTCGCAGACCAGTGCTGCGTGTGTTTAGCGCTTGGAGTATTGCGGTCCGCGGCGGGCTTTGTGCAACCCGACTTTCTTGCGCTCCACGGCACGCGCGTCGCGGGTCACGAAACCGGCCTTACGCAATGGCGAGCGGTTAACTTCATCATAGACAATCAGTGCACGCGCGAGGCCGTGACGGATGGCACCTGCCTGGCCGGTATTGCCTCCGCCACATACCGTCACGCTAACATCAAGGCTGTCGAGCTGGTTCACGACTTCGAGTGGTTGACGCACGATCATACGCGAGGTCACGCGCCCGAAATACTCGTCCAATGGACGGCCATTGATGAGGATGCGGCCCTTGCCGGGCTTCAAAAATACACGCGCTTTGGAGGTCTTGCGGCGGCCAGTGCCGTAACTAGTGCTAACTGCCATTGGTTGTTTCTCTTGAGAAAATCAGGTGGTTAAATATCGAGTTTCTGGGGTTGCTGCGCGGCGTGCTTGTGCTCGGTACCCGCATAGACTTTCAGCTTCTTGAACATGCTACGGCCCAGCGGATTCCTGGGCAGCATGCCCTTGACGGCCATCTCAATGGCGCGCTCGGGATGCTCCTTTAAGAGTTTGCCCAAAGTCGTCGATTTAAGGTTGCCGATATAGCCGGTGTGGTGGTGGTAAATCTTGTCTTCCAGCTTGTGGCCGGTGACATGGATCTTTTCCGCATTGATGACTACCAGATAATCACCGGTATCCACGTGCGGAGTGAATTCGGGCTTGTGCTTGCCGCGCAGGCGGCGCGCAAGTTCGGTGGCCAGCCGGCCAAGGGTCTTGCCGTTGGCATCCACTAGATACCAGTCGCGCTTGACGGTTTCGGCTTTGGCCGAGAAAGTCTTCATGAACCTGAACTCCGGGGGGCGCTGAAAGGGGCGCCATGCTACGCGACAATGCCTGTTTTTTCAAGCACTTGGCAGCCTGTGGGCGCCCTGTCAAACGTGCTTGAGTGTGACCGTAAGGACGGGAAATATCCACTCGAATCAGTCTGTTACTAGATTTTCAGGCGCTCCACCACGCGACCGTTCAGCAGATGTTCCTCGATGATCTCATCGATATCGTCCACATCGGTATAGCTGTACCAGATCCCTTCCGGATAGACCACCGCGATGGGTCCCTCGCTGCAGCGATCCATGCAACCGGCCTTGTTGACGCGCACACCGCCGGCACCGGCGATACCGAGCTCTTTCACCCGCTGCTTGGCGTATGCGCGGGTGGCATCTGCACCATGGTTCTGGCAGCAGGGCGAACCATCCTCGCGCTTATTGCAGCAAAAAAAGATATGGTGACGATAGTACATGGACTCGAGTGGCCCCGGTTGCAGCAATCACCGGGTATTTTACTCCTGGGCAGAGACCTTAGAAGGTGTAGATAAGTGAGACTGCGGTGATGGTATCGGTATTTTTAAAACCGGGCAGCACGCTGCTATTGTGCTTGATGGTGTAGGACAGGGACAAGGCAAAATTGCCTGCCAAATTAGTGGTGAGGGCGGCGATGGATTGGGTGAATGTATTACTCACGCCGTGATCCACGCTCAGGTTTTCGGAGAAATTGCTCTTGTCGGTAAACTTCCACAGGTAATTTACGGCTATGCGTTCCAGCAGCTCACTGTCACTCGTGTCATTGGTATAAAGCGTCTGGCGCGCGCCGGCGCCAAGTTCAAAATCCACCTGTTGGGTGTCGGTTTGCAGCAGACGATGGCCGTAACCAACGATTTCCGAGGTCCGGCGCTGATAGCCGCTGAACGTGTCCCGCAAATAGTCCGCCATGCCGAAGAGGTAATCGTTTTTGGTAAAGCTGTAGTTGCTCTGTCCATTGAGATAATAATTCTCGGCAGTTGTGTTGCCGTCCTGGCTGGCCTGAAGAGCCTGCACGGAGAGTGTGTCCTGCCAGGGGTCGCTTTTGTATCCAATGAGGGCCTGGCCGTTGAGGCTGCGGGTGTTGGTGTTGCCGCTGGTTGCCAGGTAACCAAGAGATACTGAACCCTGCCAGCCTTCCTTGGCGGCGACTTTCTTAGTAGCGGCTACATTGGCATCCAACTGGGTTAAGTCAGTATCTGCATAGGCGTAGTTGGCCAGCACCATGTACGCGACCATCCCCAACATCAGGAATTTCTTTGTCGACATCCAGACTCCTCCCAGGATATAAACGCTTAGTGTGGAGAACAAATTGAATTATTGGTCCCAAAACATGCAAAAACCCGCGGCCGACGGCCCGGGTTGTGAATTGTTATTATAACCGCTGGACTATTCGAATTCAGGCCACCGATGCCTATGCTGGAGGAATCCACAGGTTTCCCGCTTGCTGACGCCGACAAATGCGTGAAATGTGCCCTGTGCCTGCCGCATTGCCCCACCTATCGTGATTCCCGGGACGAAGGTGATTCACCGCGCGGCCGCATTGCATTGATGCAGGGATTTGCCACGGGTGCGCTCGAGATCACCCCTGCGCTCACCGGCCATCTGGACCGCTGCCTGGCGTGCCGCGCCTGTGAGGCGGTATGTCCGGCAGAAGTGCCGTATGGAAGACTCATCGACGCTGCGCGCTCACAACTCATCCGGCATGGGCATCGGGAATCTATGCTGGTGAGGCTGTTCGCCGTATGCATGCGCCATCCGGTACTGTTGTATCTCATGCATCTCAAGTTGTGGTGCATGCAACAGCTCGGTCTGCTGAAGCTTGCATTTATGTCACGACGATTACGGCGCCTCGCCAGAATGCTGCCACCGTTAGCTGCGCCCCGCAGCTGGCCGCTTGCCTATGGGACTTCACAGGCAGGTAAGCGGGAAGTGCAATTGTTTTTGGGTTGTGTCGCACGTATCACCCAGCCACAGGTTATGCATGCGACTATCCGAATGCTGAATGCACTCGGCTACAGCGTACGCATCCCCGAAGGACAGACATGCTGCGGCGCTCTGGATCAGCATGCGGGTCGCACCGCCCAGGCATCCGCACTGGCCATGCGGAATCTGGATGCCTTCAGCATCGACACCGCGATGCCCGTATTGCATACCGCCAGCGGCTGCGGGGCTACCCTGGGTGAATATCCGTCGCTGGTATCTGATCCGCGCAGCGCTGGTTTCAGTGCACGCAGCCGGGACATCTGCGCTTTCCTTGCGGGCCAGGAACAACTCGAACGCATCAAGTTCAAGCCGTTACCGGCAAGCGTCGTGCTGCACAGCCCCTGCACGCTGATAAACGTACTCAAGACGGATAAAGCTGTGGCTGAACTACTGCGCCGTATCCCTGAACTGCGACTGGTGATCTTGCCGTACAGTACCGGCTGTTGCGGCGCTGCCGGCAGCTATGTCATGAGCGAACCGGAGATTGCAGACCGACTGGCGGATGGCATCGCCGCGGCAGTCAAAAAAGCCCATCCGGATATTCTGGTGACATCGAACGTCGGTTGCAGCCTGCATCTTAGGGCGGCACTGCAGCGCCATGGCCTGGATATACCCCTGTTGCATCCTCTAGAACTGCTGGCGCAGCAACTGCCCGATGACAGCGATGCCGGCGCTATAATCCCTGCATGAATGACAGCCGCACCCTCAGCCCCCTGGACCGCTGTATCGCCGAGCTGGACAAGGCATTGCGCACGGCCTTTCCAACCACATCCCATACAGCCGCACGTGCGAATCCGGCAGCCGCACAGATACAGGATGATTTGGATGCGCAGGAACGCCAGCTCTCCGGAAGGCTTATGCGGGTGAATCATGCCGGCGAGATCGCCGCCCAGGCTCTCTACCAGGGACAAGCCTTCACCGCCCACAGTGATGCGGTACGCAACGGCATGGCGCAATCGGCCGCCGAGGAAGTGGATCACCTGGCTTGGTGTGAGCAGCGTCTTCAGGAACTGGATATGGGTACCAGCAAGCTGGATCCCTTCTGGTTCCTGGGGTCTTTCGCCATCGGTGCCCTGGCAGGAATCGTCGGCGACAACTTCAGTCTGGGGTTTGTGGCCGAGACCGAGCGCCAGGTGGCTGAACACCTGGACAGACACCTGCAGCGCCTACCCACTGGCGATCACAAGAGCCACGCAATACTGGAACAGATGAAACAGGACGAGACCCGCCACGGCATCATCGCCACCCATGCCGGCGGCAGCGCCATGCCGGAACCGGTGCGCAACCTGATGCGTCTCACATCGAAAGTGATGACCGGAACCGCCTACTGGATATAGATCTAGTCGGACTGCGGTAGCGCGCGCTGCTCTTTCCATTCACTCTCGAGGCAGGCGAACAGGCATTCATCACTCCATCTTCCCTTAAAGAAGATATTCTTAATGTAATGGGCTTCCTGCCTGAATCCCAGATTACGCAGTAGTTTTTTCGCGGGGGTATTTTCAGCATCGGTTATCGCGATTACGCGATGCTTGCCCATCTCAGTGAACACATAATCGAGCAACCGGGTGACCACTTCTTGTGCCAAGCCCTGGCCCTGGTGCTCCGGGGCCAGGCTGAACCCGATCTCTACCTGCCGATCGTCATCCAAAAAATGCAGCGCGCAGTCTCCCAGCAGTGAATCACTCTGCTTATCGGCGATCGCGATCTGAAACCACGTGCCGGGTTTTCCGAACGCCGTCTTGGCAAGGGTCTGGTATAGCTGCTGCGCGTCTTCCAACGAATAGGATGACCAGCTTTGGAATCGGGCTACGGCGGGTTCTCCGCGATAGCGTGTAAAAATCGGAAGATCCCGTTCTGAAAAATATCTCAACCTGCAGCGTTGAGACAGCAATTCGATACTCATTCCAGATTCTCAGGTGAGTCCAAACACGATCAGGACGATCCCCACCAATACCATGGCATAGCCGCGCGCCCGGCTGCGGCTGGATCTGATGTTCGGGCGTTCCGGCTCCAGCAGATGTCGCATGTGCTTGAGGCTGTATAAGCGGCTGTGTGTGACTTCTTCCGATTTGAGCCAGTCGGCCTGTTTCACATCCCTGGCACTGGCAGCTATGGTCCAAAGAATTACGAAACCATAGATGATGGCCAGTACCCCCGCCGCCACAAACAGTATGTTCACCAATTGCATACCAAACACCCTGCTGCATTGCCCATCGATGCGCTCTCCTGATCCACTGCCTGCTGCCGATACTACGCCGGGGATTGATACCCGGCATCCAATTCCCGAACCGCAGGACAGTCAGTGCTGCAAAAAATT
>JAJYBN010000050.1 GCA_021779005.1 Pseudomonadota bacterium | reverse complement strand
CAAATATTGGCTGTTCATGCTGGCTGTTGATTGCTGTCGTCCACTGTCAAGGAAAAAAACTATAAGTTCTTCTGCCCAAGAAACATTTACCGATCCCGTGTGTGGCATGAACGTGGCAGCCGATTCGGCTCATCAACTGGATCAGGGAGGTAAGGCGTGGCGTTATTGCAGCGCTCATTGCCTGCAACAATTTGAAGCGGATCCCAATGTGTTGACGCTACCTTAGAATGACCCTATTGACGCCATGATGCTAATCTCAAACTGACCCCGGCTGGGGAGGCAAAGCACCGTCCCCAAAGGGGCGTACAGCAAATCATGGGGGCAAT
The DNA here is from genome assembly GCA_021779005.1 of Pseudomonadota bacterium. Classification (GTDB taxonomy): domain Bacteria; phylum Pseudomonadota; class Gammaproteobacteria; order Natronospirales; family REEB76; genus REEB76. The sequence continues at coordinate 7,133 of JAJYBN010000050.1, read as the reverse complement.
GTTCAATTAGCACATAGGGTCATTCTAAGGCTAGCGTCAACACACTGTAAGCTTTTATGGCGCCTGGCTGATGATACGAATCGGCAAGCGACCGCTCCGCACCGGTGCTATTATTGTCGCAACTACGAATATGTTACGGGGTAAAACCATGAATTTTCCGGAACATTTGTGCGCGCGTCCATCCCGACTTATTGCCATTTTGAAATGGCGGCCAGCTGCCGCAGCATTGCTGCTTTCGATGTGTGTACTTTGGGTTTCCACAGCGAATGCCGGGATCGGTCGCGGCGACCGTTACGCAGGGGCGCCTTGGGCCTCGCGTTCACCGGTACTCGCCCAACATGGCATGGCAGCAACCGAGCAGCCGCTGGCGTCGCTTGCTGCCATCGAAATACTTAAGAAAGGCGGTAGTGCGGTGGATGCCGCTATCGCGGCTAACGCAGTACTCGGCGTCATGGAGCCGGTGCTGAATGGCATCGGTGGCGATGCCTTTGTTATCGTCTACGACCCCAAGACACACAAGCTCTATGGCTACAACGGTTCTGGTTGGTCGCCGAAGGGCCGCGACCTCGCCAAGATGCAGACTGAGGTGGCAGCCGCCTATAAGAAAGCCGGCATGAAAACTTCGGACCAGATTCCGTTATTCGGCTCGCTCCCGATAACGGTACCAGGCACAGTCGATACCTGGTTTGCGCTGCATCAGCGTTTCGGCAAGCTGCCTATCAGTGAAGACCTGGCACCAGCAATCGCCTATGCCAAGAACGGCTTCCCGGTCACCGAGATCGTCGCCAAGTACTGGAAGGGCAACTTCAAGGCTTTCGAGAAAAACCGCGGGCTGATCGAGGAATTCGCCAACGCCCAGCATACGTATCTGATCGACGGCCACACGCCGTCCCAGGGCGAAGTGTTCCGCAACCCCGATCTCGCTCGCACACTATCCATGATTGCCAAAGGCGGACGCGACGTGTTCTACAAGGGCAAGATCGCGCACACTATGGCGGATTACTTCAAGCGTATCGGCGGCGACCTTGCGTATTCCGACTTTGCCGACTTCCACGGCGAGTGGGTGCAGCCGGAGTCAGTCGATTACCGCGGCTACGACGTGTACGAATTGCCTCCGAACGGCCAGGGCTTCGCCGCACTGGAGATGCTCAATATCCTCAAGGGCTTCGACCTGAAGAAGATGGGTGTCGGCAGCGCCGATGCGCTGACCGCGGAGATCGAGGCCAAGCGCCTGGCCTATGCGGATCTCGCCAAGTACTACGCCGACCCGCGCTTCTACAAAGCGCCGATCAAGGGCCTGCTGTCGGACCAGTACGCTGACCAGCGCCGCCAGCTGATCAATCTCAGCCACGCCAACCCGGACATCGGGCCTGGCGATCCGCGCCTATTCAACGGCGACACCACCGATTTCGAGACCGCCGACGACAGCGGCATGATGGTTTCCATGATCCAGTCCAACTACGCCGGCATGGGCTCAGGCCTGGTGGCCGACGGCCTGGGCTTCATGTTCCAGAATCGCGGCGCACTGTACTCGCTGCAAGACGGTGCTGCCAACGTGTACGCGCCCCGCAAGCGCCCGTTCCACACCATCATCCCGGCCTTCGTTATGAAGGACGGCCAGCCGTGGCTTGCCTTCGGCGTGATGGGCGGCGACATGCAGCCGCAAGGCCACGTGCAAGTGCTGGTCAACATGATCGACTTCGGCATGAACGTGCAGGAAGCCGGCGATGCCGCCCGCTGGCGGCACTATGGCGACGCCACTCCCACAGGTCTGCCGTCAGAGGGCATCGGTACGGTGGAGATGGAGACCGGCTTCGATCCATCCGTGAAGGCGGAACTGGCCAAACGCGGTTATAACATCGTGCCCGGCACCGGCGCTTTCGGCGGTTACGAGGCGATCATGTATGACCCGATACAGCATGTGTACTGGGGTGCCAGCGAGATGCGCAAGGATGGCGAAGTTATCGGCTACTAATCAACGTCGTAGCGAAAAAATCGTTGCACGATCTAAACGCATCGGGAGAAGCGGATGATTGATGGCGAGCTTATGGATGGAGCATTTCTATTTGACCATAATCAGAAAGGTATTCGAATTAACGACCCCATGATTGGCAGTTTGGCGCCAAGCGATAAGGCCATGGTATGGAGTAATGGTGAGGACATAAGCGCCGGCCTGTAGCGTTAAACCTGCTCTAATCTATAGCCCATTATCTGTGTGCCCAGAGAGATCAAAAATCAGGTATATTCAGGTATATACTGATGCCACGACCCGCCATTTACCGATTGTTGAGTCGGCACCCTACGGGCATATTCATACCATGCAAAAACAGCACGACGTTCCGATGCATGTGCCAGAGATAACCGGACAAGTCCGCGTATTACTCGCTGACGACAATGCCTATTTCATGGAAAACATGCGTAATATGCTTTCCAGATATGAGTGGTTGCAGATAGTGGGCTCGGCTTACAACAGCACTGAGTGCCTCGCACTGGTGGAGGAACTGCAGCCCGATGTGGTAGTCCTTGACCTGGAGATTCCGGAAATAAACGGTTTCGAAATCACCAAGCGCATCAAATTACTGCCTACCAAGCCTCGCATCATCATCCTTTCGTTCTATGATGAGCCTGAATACCGCGAGGGCGGGCAGAATCTGGGTGTCTATGGGTACGTCTCGAAAGCGGATATCTCAACCAATCTGATCCCAATGCTGCGGGATCTGTCTCAAGGGCATGAGAGCAGGTCTGTTTGATAACGCCTGTACACGCAATCAGCACACTTCAATCCTTGGCTTTACATGTCGGTCAGAACATCACCAGTATGGTGTGATACTGACGCTGTTTGTCAGCCCCTGCGGTCGCAGATCAGGACTGGCCAAGCTTCCCTTGACTTGTATTAGCGGCCTCCAGTGCTTGGCACCGGATATACAGATATATGGATGTAGCAAGCAAGCACGGGACTATTGGAGCATCGCCATGCTGAGACACATATGAAACCTCGCCCTCGCCGGCGCCGCCAAAATGCCGCTGGCGGCCGCGGCCATCTGCGTTATATGCGTGATGTTGGCGATGATTATTCTGCGTCCCGTGGATGAACAGTCTTAATCCTGCAGCCAAGGAAGGCCAATTGCCTCACAGTCGCTGGTCTGAAACATCCCTAATCATCCATGCGGCTTTGCTGGGGCTCCCAGCAAACGGCCATCGATAACCCTGCCATAATAGCTGTCATGGGCATGGTATTTTTTGCGCGTCTCCTCAACGCTACCGGTGAAACGCGGATCCTGCGGGCGAGCGTGGCTCACGACAAATGCGGCCACGTCCCATGCATCCAGGTCTGAAAGGGTGCCACCGGCAGCATACGGCATGTTGGCCTTGATGAATCCAGCGGCAGTGCTGATGCGTTCCATGCCGGCGCCCCAGTTGAAGGATTTTGCGCCCCACAGGGGAGGGAATGCCTGTTCACCATGGCTTTCACGTCCCTGACCATCTTCACCATGGCACAGAACGCAATTAGCAGCGAATACGGCGGCGCCACGCTGGATATCCGCGGGGTGTGCAGGTGGCGGAAGCTTTAAATAACCAGCGCCTTTGGGTTTAATGCCTACCGGCAGACCAATGGCCAACCAGTGGAAATAGGTGACCAATGCCTGCATCTCCGGACTATCAGCCGCCGGCGGCGCACCGTTCATGCTGTATCGGAAGCAATCCTGGATACGGTCTTCCAGGCTATTTATCTTTTTATTTTTCTCACGGTACTGTGGGTAGAGCACATACGCGGCCCACATGGGCGCGGAGTATGGGCGCCGCCCATGATCCATATGGCAACTGGAGCAGTCCAAGCTGTCGCCCACGTAGGGGCCGGCAGCGTCTCGGGTGTTTTCGAAAATCTGCAGGCCATACCAGATCATATCGCCATAGGGTCCGGCTGGAATAGCTGATTCGGGTGGCGGCTTAAAATTATCCGGAAACTGGGGGATAAATTCATAGGACGGATCCCGCGGTGGGCGCAGCATCTGCAATCTTTCGCCGGGTTTCATATGCGCTATATATCCAGCCACCGCCTGTAGATCGCCATCACTCAAGCCCTTGCTCGCATCACGCATGATCACTACCGGCAACGAACCGTCTTCCGTATTCTTGTATGCCTGTAACCGCGTGAGCATGTATTCGGATGATTGCCCTGCCAGTGCTGGGATTCCTGGCGTCACACCGGCAAGTTCCGGCCCATGACAACGCAGGCAGGCAGGCGCGCCTTCGCGCCAGTCTCCCACAGTCACCAGTTCACGCCCGCGGGCGAGTGCAACAACCGATATCGGGCGTGTCGATGGCTCGAATGGTGCTTGGATGCCACTGAAGTAATCGGCTAGTTCGCCGATGTCCTTGTCGCTCAGTCTCCTGACTACCGGCTGCATGAAGATATTGATTCGTGCTCCGCTGCGCATGAGCTGCAGTTGCTGCATCAGATAACCGGCTGGCTGACCGGCGATGCGTGGATATATGCCCCCGCCTTGTCCCCGGGGACCATGACATCCCGCGCACACCTGAGCCGTTGCCGGTGCCGTAACGGACATTTGATCAGTATCCGCGGCATACAGCGGTGAGATACCGGTCACCATGCCGGCGATCAGCAGGGTCAATATTCGAGCATGCATACAATAACCATGTATCACTCGTACAGAGTCAGTGGGGCATGATCCCCGGATCAGAAGCAAGAAAACCATAATGCCGATAGATAGCTTGGGCCGTCGGGCTAGTCAGAAATTGCATAAAATCCCCAGCTGCCTTCGGGTGTGGCGCGGTTTTCATCAATCCGGCGGTGTAGATGACATCCAAATTATCCTGTACCGGAATCTCTACAGTACTGATGGGATTATGCAGGATGTGTTCCTGGAAATAGGCCTCGGTATACCAAACTGGGCCCACATCGGACTCACCTCGTAATATCCGTAAGGGTGTCTGGCGGTGGTGTATCTGTGTCAGGTAGGTGCTGCCGTCCTTTGCCTTAACCACCATGATGCTTTTCACTAGGCGGTCACCACCGGCCTTGCGATAGAGAGTCTCGATTGCTTTGGCAATTCCTTCCCACTGTGGGTTGGGCATGCTCACGCGCACGTCGGCTCGTCCCAGATCCTGCAGGGCGGTAATATGTTTAGGGTTACCGCGGTATACCATCAGCGCCAGGCGATTGCGGGCATAGCTCTCCGTAGAGCTGAACCAGTGATCACTTTTTTGCAATTCCATGATGTGGCTCTGGCCTGCGGTGTAGATATCCGGTTTCAAGGCGACGCGCAGGTTGCCCATGACCAGCGCGCCTTCACGGATCTGGTCTGCAAGGATGCCGGGCGGCAGGGTCTCCACGAAGATCCGCTGGTATTGCGGGAATTGCTTCTGGAAGGCCGCGAGCAGTTCATGTACCACCATGAACTGGTTACCCGCAAAGAACACCGTGAGCTGCGGGTCCACCACATCACCATGCAGATCGGCAACGATATCGATTTCAGGGATGGTGAAATGCTTGCCATTGGCGGGTGATGGATTCCAGGGCGGCAGGTAGCTTGGTGGACCCGCTGCCAGCAAGGCAGGGCAGCGGGCCATCAGCGCGATGCACAGCAATCCGCCAGCGAGAATGCGTTGAAACATCATGTGTTCACCATTGGTCAGGTGTCAGCGCTGTCCATGGTTTATTCTGGCATCAGCGCGTAACCCCGTTGCTGCAGAATGATGATGCTCGAGATGGCGGACAAGGCGATTTTGACATCCGGGTTTACCCAACTGTATTCAAAGTTCCAGCCCGCAACCGCCTGACCGCATACGGCGATCTGCACACCTTGAGCTTCCAACTGCTTGATTAGCTCCAGGTTGGGGTTATCCACGCCGAACTCTTGCTTGTAGTGGGTATTATCGAGAACTATGGGTGTCGCACCGCCGTGGATGATGGCCACAAACTTGAGATGGTCCGGAGATACCCCGGCGGAGGCAAATAGATTCACCGCGCGCGCCAGCGCCTCAAGCCCATCATTGATGTTCGCCGCCTGTTTTTTGTCCTTGTTTAATTCACCCTTGGTGAGGCTGAAAACGGCTTTGTAGATTACGTCTTTCTGCGGCTGGAATGCGCTATCCGGCAACGGATGCATCTTGCCAGCACCTTTGATGACCGGATTTTGCCAGAAGCCGGCGGGGGAATCGGCTAAAATAGCTGAAGAGAAAAAAATGCCAATAAAAACAGCAGCTAATGCTAGGTATTTTGACATGTTACGACTCCTGGGTAGAAGCGCCTGGTGGCTGGGGGTGTGTGGGTGTCGAAGTTTAGATGATAATGCGGGGAAACACAGCATGACGCCAGCGCGCGTGCTTTCCATCAGGGCTCCCGGAGAAACTGCATGCATGCTAAGCGTCTGATAGCCAGAAACCTGCTCATCGCTGCACTTTTTGGATTGCCGTTTATGCCCACGCTGAGCGCAGGCGCCCCTGCTGCGGTACACCCACCATTGGAGATCACACAGACCGATGTGCAGTACGCCCTGATAAAGGGGCAGCTCGTGCACGGATATCTCAGTCAACCGGCCCAGAAACACGATGGCGCACCGGGACTCATCCTCATCCATATGTGGTGGGGGCTGGATCAACACATGCGTGATTTGGCCGATCAGCTGGCCCGGCAGGGCTATGTGGTCTTGGCCGTGGATCTTTTCAATGGACATACCACGCGTGATCGAACCGAGGCTGCACATCTTGCGGATGTCGCAGATGCGAATCCCACTGGCACCCTCTCCAACCTTGAGCAGGCCGTGTCATATATGACAGCCCAGCAGCATGTGGATAACCTCGGCGTCATCGGCTGGTCCTTTGGCGGCCGCTGGGCATTCCAGATCGCCAGCGATTTACCACAGGACTTCAATGCACTGGCGGTATTTTATGCGCCACCCTATACGGAACCATCACAGCTCGCGTTGTTACGCATGCCGATATTGGCATTCTTCGGCGGCCGTGATCCGTTCGTTCCGCTGGCGGTAGTCAATAAATTCCAGTGGGCCGCAGGACTCGCGAGCGCCAACCTGACGATTCATATATATCCGGACGCCAATACCGCATTCGATGATCCGGGTTCCACGGCCTATAACCAGCGCGATGCAGAT
>JAJYBN010000049.1 GCA_021779005.1 Pseudomonadota bacterium | reverse complement strand
GGAAATCTGCCACGCCTGTGCGAAAAACAAAGATCCAGATGAATGCGGATCAGATGTCTGTGCATGCCAACGAGGCAGCGAACCTGTTGCGTGCCATGGCCAGCGAACACCGGTTGATGGTGCTTTGCACCCTGGTGCAGGGCGAGATGTCTGTAAGCCAGTTGATGGATGTGATCCCCCTGGCGCAGTCGGCGCTCTCCCAGCATCTCGCCGTCTTGCGACGCGAACGCCTTGTGTCCACGCGCCGCGATGGCCAGACCGTGTTCTATGGATTGAACCCCGGGCCTGCCATGAGCGTGATCCGTGTGCTGTATGACAACTATTGCTGCAATCTCAAATAAACGGATGCAACCCACCATGGCGATCCCTATGACCTCATTCAAATTCGCGAACTCCGCACGTGTATGGCGCGCCCTTTTGGTGCTGTTCGCAGGTTTGCTGCTGGCCGCCTGTCATGGCGAGCGTACCGACGGGAAGCTGGATAAGTCCGCGGCACTCGATACCGCGACACTGGTGGTCAAGTCGCAGCTCGCTCCAGTGTATGCGACCGTTCCGGGGACCATCATTTCTCTGAAGCGCGCAGAAATCTCATCACGCCTCACCGGTTATGTGCGGCGCGTGGAGGTGCAGGCAGGCGATGCGGTGCATGCCGGTCAGCATCTGTTGAGCATCGATACCAGCGATGTGACCGGCAACCTGCAACAGGCGCAGGCAGGCGTGAACCAGGCGCAGGCCGTATATGACGAAGCTGATATCAACTACCAGCGCTATGCGACCCTGTTCCCCAAGGGCGCAGTCAGCCGCATGCAGCTGGATGGCGCACAGCGCCAGTACAAGACCGCCAAGGCACAACTACAATCAGCACAAGCCGCCCTGCACATGGCTACCGCAGAGATTGGCTATGCCGATGTGGTGGCACCGTTCGCCGGTGTGGTGGTAGAAAAACTGGTAGACCCCGGTGATCTGACTACGCCCGGCAAGACGTTACTGGTCGTGGAGGACGAGCATACCCTGGAAGTCCAAAGCTACGTGCCGGATGACATCTATACCGCATTGCATGTAGGTCAGAAAGTGCCATTCTCGGCTGGTGTGGATTCGTATGTCGGTAACCTCAAATCAGTGGTGGCGGCGGCGGATCCCCAGACCCATACCCATCTGTTACGCCTGAGTATCCCTGCTGCAAGCACACTCACCAGCGGACTGTATGTACGCGTACATGTACCCGTCGGTGAGCAGCCTGCGGTGCGCATCCCGTTAACGGCACTCACTGAGCGCGCCGGGATTTCCGGTGTATTCGTGGTGAACACGGCCGGCCAAGCGCAGTTCCGTCTGGTGCGTGCCGGTGATACCGAGGGCGACGAGGTTAATATCCAGTCGGGGCTCGCAGGTGGCGAACGCATCGTGCTGCGTCCGGATGCGCGCATCGACAATGGCACGCTGATAGCGATCGCGGATGGACATGCACAGTGAATCCCGCAGTCATCCGCGATGAGAAGCTGAATGCCGTCGGGCGGCTGACGCGGCTGTTCCTGACGTCGAAGATCACCGCGCTGTTGATGGTGGCGGCGGCGATCTTCGGCGTGATGGCGGTACTGTTCACCGCGCGCATGTACAACCCCGAGATCGCGGTGCCGGCGGCCAACGTGATGGTCTCGTTTCCGGGCGCCAACTCGCAGGAAGTCCTGAACCAGGTGGTGAAACCGCTGGAAGCCCTGATGTCGGCGATACCGGGTGTGGATCATACCTACGGGTATGCGGTGGACGACACCGGTATCGTCACGGTGCAGTTCAAGGTGGGCCAGGATGAGGAGACCAGCCTGGTCAAGCTCTATAACCAGATATCGCGCAACATCGACCGCTTGCCGCCAGGCGTCAGTTATCCGCTGGTGAAATCCATCGGTATCAACGATGCGCCGGTGGTGACCAGCACCCTGAGGTCCGAGCGGCTGACGCCGGTGCAACTGCGTGACGTGGCGGCACGCCTGTTGGAACCGCTGCGCGCGCTGCCGAATGTGGGTAATACCCGGATTGTGGGGGGCACGCCGCGCACCATTACCGCTTATATCGATGCGGGTAAACTCGCATCTACGGGTCTGGCGCTGGATACTGTCGAGGCACAGCTCGGTGCTGCCAACGTGGCCTTGGCCGGCAGCGTACTGGTGAACGGCAATCGTGAAGCAGCGGTGCGTGTCTCCGGTGTGCTGGGGGATGCCGATGATGTGGGCAACGTGATCATCGGTACGCCGAATGGCAAACCGGTGTTCCTGAAAGATGTGGCGCGTATCGTAGATGGACCTCAGGAGCCCGAGCAGTATTCCTACATTGGATTCGGTCCGGGCACTGCGACTACATCGTCTTCGACATCACTTGAACCGGCAGTCACGCTAAGCATCGACAAGCGCGCGGGCGCCAATGCGGTGACGCTGGCGGATGCGGTCCTCGGCAAACTCGCTGAATTGAAACTACGCGCCATCCCCGAAGGCGTGCGCGTCACCGTGACGCGTGATGACGGCGCCAAGGCCGACGCGGCCGTGAATACCCTGATCGAACATCTCGGTATCGCGGTGATCTCAGTGGCCATCATTCTGCTGTTGTTCCTGGGCTGGCGCGAAGCCGCGATCGTTACACTCACGGTGCCGCTGGTGCTGGGTGTAGTGCTGGGCGTCGGTTGGCTTCTCGGTCAGACCATAAACCGCATCACCCTGTTCGCATTGATCCTGTCACTGGGGTTGCTGGTGGATGACGCCATCGTGGTGATCGAGAACATCCACCGGCGCCTGCACCAGCGCAGCAAGCTGCGCTTCCGTGAACGCCTGATACTCGCGACCAACGAGATCGGACGGCCCACTAACATCGCGACGCTGGCAGTAATCCTGGCATTCATACCCATGGCGTTCGTGAGCGGCATGATGGGCCCGTTCATGCGGCCGATCCCGATCAACGCGCCCGTGGCCATGCTGGTGTCACTGGCGGTGGCCTACATTGTGGTGCCATGGGTGGCGTGGCGCTGGCTGCGCGGGAAAGCCGCCACGGTGATGCGCGATGTACGCGCGCCAACATTGGAGGAACTTGGTCACCAGAAACGGGACAGTCTGCGGCACATGTATCTGGCCGTGATGCAACCGTTGATGGATTCCTCGCGCCGCCGCCGCCTGTTCGTGGCCGGCGTTGTCGTGTTGCTGATGCTCGTGATGTTGATGCCGCTGTGGCAGTTCATCCGGCCCAGCGGCATTAACGGACCCGAGAGCTTGGGCGGAGTGACCCTGAAGATGCTGCCGGATGACAACACCAGCACCTTCCTGGTGGAGGTGGATACTGCCGCCGGCACACCGCTGGTTATTACCGACGAGGCTACGCGTCGGGTGGCGCAACTGCTGGCGCATACGCGCTATGTACGCGATTTCCAGGCCTTCATGGGAACTCCCGCACCGCCCGATTTCGCCGCGCTGGTACGCGGCGATGTGATCCGCAGCGGCGATGATTTCGCGCAGATGCGCGTGAACCTGGTGCCCAAGGACCAGCGCCCGCCGTCGCACCGCATCGCGCAAGAACTTGAACCAGGACTGGCAGCTATCGCTGCGGATTATCCTGGCGCGCGCGTGAAGTTGTACGAGACACCGCCCGGTCCGCCGGTGCGCGCGCAGGTGCTGGCGGAACTCTACGGACCGGATTACCAGCGCCTGCGGAACAACGCCGCGTACGTGCGCGCGGCATTCGCGCATACCTACGGCATGATCAATGTGGATGATTCGGTCAGCGGCGATATGCAGGAATACCGCCTGGTGGTGGAACCGGCACGCGCGGCCCTGGCCGGCGTGCAGGCCAGCGCTGTAGCCCGCACCTTGCATGATTATCTCGCGGGATTCGATATCGGCATGCTGCACACCAATGATGCGCGCGAACCAGTCGCGGTGCGGGTGCGACTGCCGCAGGCAGAGCGCAGTTTCATCCGCCAGGCACTCGATCTGCGTGTCACTGCTGCCAACGGCCACAGCGTTCCGCTCAGCAGCGTGGTGAGCGTGCAGCAGCAGGTCTTGCAGAAACCCATCTACACCAAGGACCAGCATCCGGTGGTGTATGTGAGTGGCGAGACCCTGTATGGCAGTCCGGTGAATGCGGTGCTGTCACTGCAAGGCAGGCTCAACAATAAAATGCTGCCCGACGGTACAGTATTGCACGCCGGCAACCTGGGTTTTGTTGCCAAGACTCCCGATGATGTTGCGCGCTATCAGTTGAACTGGGGTGGCGAGATGCGTCTCACCCTGGACGTGTTCCGGGACCTGGGATCAGCCTTCATCGTGGCGTTGATCTTCATCTATCTGCTGTTAGCGGCCTATTACCAGTCCTATTTCATGCCGCTGATCGTGATGGGCGCAATCCCGCTCACCCTCATCGGCGTGTTCCCGGGACATTGGCTGCTGGGACAGCCGTTCACCGCAACTTCCATGATCGGCGTGATCGCGCTGGCCGGCATCGTGGTGCGCAATTCCCTGCTGCTGATCGATTTCATCCTCGATTACCGGAAACGCGGACGGCCACTGGCCGAAGCGGTCATGGAAGCCGGCGCCGTGCGTTTCCGCCCGATACTGCTGACGGCGCTCGCGATCATGTCGGCCTCCATGGTGATGGTGAGCGATCCGGTGTTCGGCGGACTTGCCATCTCGCTGATCTTCGGCACTTTCGCGTCCACCATTCTGACGCTGTTTGTAATCCCGCTGGTGTATGACTGGTGGGCGCGCCGTGGTACCTCGACGCATCTTTATCTGGTAACTGCCGGTGATGTATCGTAAGTATTACCTGACTGTATTTTCATAGCTCCGATAAAAAAAGCGCCGCCTTGCGGCGGCGCTTGTCTCTCCCGGTCCCGCTATGCTTATTTCACGATCAGCGGGATGATCAATAATGCCACGATGTTGATGATCTTGATCAACGGGTTGATGGCCGGGCCAGCGGTGTCCTTGTAGGGATCGCCGACGGTGTCGCCGGTGACCGCAGCCTTATGGGCTTCGGAACCCTTGCCACCGAAGTTGCCATCCTCGATGTACTTCTTGGCGTTATCCCAGGCGCCGCCGCCGGTGGTCATGGAGATGGCCACGAACAGTCCGGTGACGATGGTGCCGACCAGCACGCCGCCCAGTGCCTGCGCGCCCAGGAAGATTCCCACGATGATGGGCACCAGGATCGGCAGCAGCGAGGGGATGATCATCTCCTTGATGGCCGCCTTGGTCAGCATGTCCACGGCACGCGAGTAATCCGGCTTGGCTTTGCCGGTCATGATGCCGGGGATCTCCTTGAACTGGCGGCGGACCTCATTTACCACTGAGCCGGCTGCGCGACCCACGGCCTCCATGGCCATGGCACCGAACAGATACGGCACCATGCCACCGATGAACAGGCCGATGATCACCCGGTAATCCGACAGGTCGAAGGCAAAGACTTTGCCCAGCGCCGTGAGATTGTGAGTGTAATCCGCGAACAACACCACGGCCGCCAGCGCCGCTGAGCCGATGGCGTAACCCTTGGTCACTGCCTTGGTGGTGTTACCGACCGCATCCAGCGGATCAGTGACGGCACGCACTTCCTTCGGCAGGTTCGACATCTCGGCGATGCCGCCGGCGTTGTCGGTGATGGGGCCGTAAGCATCCAGTGCCACGATCACGCCGGTCATGGACAGCATGGTGGCGGCAGCGATGGCGATGCCGTACAGGCCCGCGAACGCATAGGCCACGCCGATGCAGATGCAGATGGCGATCACCGGCAGGGCGGTGGCCCGCATGGACACGCCCAGTCCGGCGATGATGTTGGTGGCATGGCCAGTGGTGGAGGCCTGGGCGATGTGACGCACCGGTTTGAACTGGGTGCCGGTGTAATACTCGGTGATGGCCACCAGTACCACGGTCAGCACCGGACCGACGACGGCAGCGCCGAACATGCTGAGCGCACTATATTGCGGCATATCCGCCATCAACCAATTGCCTACGAAATAAAAACCGATTATGGAAAGTAGCGCCGCCACGATCACGCCGGTGTACAGCGCGTTCATGATCTTGCCGCCTTCCTTGCCGCGCACAAAGAACGTGCCGATGATGGAAGCGATGATGGATACGCCACCCAACGCCAGCGGATAGATGACCGCGTTTTCACCCAGCACATTGTGCATGAGGCCGCCCAGCAGCATGGTCGCCACCATGGTGACGCAATAAGTCTCAAACAGATCCGCGGCCATGCCGGCGCAGTCGCCCACATTGTCGCCCACGTTGTCGGCGATCACCGCCGGGTTGCGTGGGTCGTCCTCGGGGATGCCGGCTTCCACTTTGCCCACCAGATCCGCACCCACATCGGCGCCTTTGGTGAAGATGCCGCCGCCGAGACGCGCGAAGATCGAGATCAGCGATGCGCCGAAGGCCAGACCGATGAGCGCGTGCAGCGCAGCGTCCTCGCCGATGGTATGGCTCAGGATCAGGTAATAACCGGAAACGCCCAGCAGGGCCAAGCCCGCAACCAGCATGCCGGTGATAGCGCCGCCGCGGAACGCGACCTTGAGCGCCGCCTTGACGCCGTTGCGTGCGGCTTCTGCGGTGCGCACGTTGGCACGCACCGAGATGTTCATGCCGATGTAACCGGTGGCACCGGAGAAGATGCTGCCGATCGCGAAGCCGATGGCGGCCCACCAGTTGTGCAGCACGAAACCGATGAGCAGGAACAGCACTACTCCTGCGATGGCGATGGTACGGTACTGGCGGTTGAGATACGCCTTAGCCCCCACCTGGATCGCGCCGGCGATCTCGCGCATACGCTCATTGCCGGCAGGCTGTTTCAGTACCCAGCCCACGGCCAGAATGCCGTACAGGATGGCGAGCCCGCCGCAGGCCAGCGCGAACCATAATCCGTATTCGATCATCATGCAGGAATCTCCCAATAGTGATGTTCTAGGTTGCGAAAAATCAAATTTTAAATTCGGTTTTCAGTTTTTTCGGCACTGCGATGTTTTTGAGCCGTACATACTGCGGTAGTCCCTGCCGGTAAGGCGGATAATCCTCGCCCTGGATCAGTGGCGCAAGGTAACGCCTTGCCTTGGCGGTGATGCCGAAACCGTCCTTGGTTATGAAATCACGCGGCATGAATTTTTCCTGGTTGGCCACATCCGCGAGTTTGGCAACGCCGATGCCCCAGCGGTACGGTCGGTTAGACTTGCGCACGATGGTGGGCATGACTGCGTTCCGGCCCTTGAGCGCCAGCTCCACCGCGGCCTTGCCGACCGCATAGGACTGGGCTACGTCCAGCTTGCTGGCAATGTGGCGTGCGGCGCGCTGCAGGTAATCCGAAACCGCCCAGTGATACTTGTAATTGAGCTTGTCCTTCACCAGATTGGCGATATAGGGTGCCACGCCGCCCAGCTGGGCATGCCCGAAGGCATCCCGGGTGCCGGCCTCGGCCAGGAATTTGCCATCGGCGTTGCGCACGCCTTCCGAA
>JAJYBN010000048.1 GCA_021779005.1 Pseudomonadota bacterium | reverse complement strand
CACCACAAAAGCCAGCTTTCCGAACTGGTAGATCAGATAGCAGATATCGGCCCACCCACCCGACTCAAATCCGGGACCGAACACGGTCGGGAATACATATAAACGGGAGCCCAAGGCGATCAGGGCTACCGCATACGCAAGCCAGGCGTTGCTCCAGGCAAAGAAATACGGTCGCCGGCCTGCATACCGCCGCAGCAGCATAAAAAGCATGACTAATAGAATGGCTGCGGCTATCTGGCTGATAACCCCGAAACTTTGCAACACCCGCGTTTCGGCCTCGGCGTTCACCCCCGATGCCTTCTTCCTGCTATAAGCAAGCCAATGAGATTAGTCATAATTGATTCGTTGTTCCGGGTGCTTAAGAATAATGCACCTGACATAATCTCCCCACAAGACCGTCTGTCGGTAAAATTGCTCCGTTCATGCTACGGCACCCTCTGGACAGCGCCCTCCGGTTTCTGCACACTTGGAACGCCGTACTAAACATAAGGTAGTCTGCAGCCCGCGCCAGAATGGGCTCAAGGCAGACCGGGAGGCTTGATGGCGATTGCCACCATGTCGGATGCGCTTGTACCCAGCCGCGACGTCGGTCCTCTGGTCAAGGCGGAACTCACCAACCTTCTGTACCACAATACCCGCGGCACCCACCTGGCCGGGGTCATCGTCGGCATTTTGCTAGTGGTGCTTTCCTGGCACACACCCCTTAGCCATCTGATCCTCATGGCCTGGCTGGTCTTCATGCTGGGGGTAGAAATCGGTCGCGGGCTGCTGAACCGCCGCTTCCGTGAACGCAGCATCGAAGCCATAAACGCGCCCCTGTGGGATCGGCGTTTCTTGTCAGGCAATCTTTTGTCGGCTTGCGCTTGGGGTTTCGCGGGAATATTGCTGTTCCCCTCCGGTGATGTGGCCCATCAGATGTTCCTCGCCACGGTCATCATGTCAGCATGTGCCCTGGCGATGCCGGCGCTGGCGCCTTCCATCAAAGGTTATGCTTTTTTTGTATCCGTGGCAGCGCTCCCGCTCATTACCAGCCTGGCATTCACCTTCAGTGCCGTGCAGCTTGCAGCCGCACTCCTGGCGTGCGTCATGGTGGCGTTGCTGCTGCGCATGTCTATCGGCATGCACAAGCGCCTGGTTGAACAACTCAATACCCGCTTCGCATTCGCGGATATTGCAGATGAACTGCGCACCGAGATGGCCGACCGCAAGCGCGCCGAAGAACAACTGTTGCGGCTTGCCAATTATGACTCCCTTACGGGACTTCCGAATCGCACCTTGTTCGAGCAGAAACTAAGCAGCGCCATCAAACGCGCACGCCGCGGCGATGCGCAACTTGCGGTGCTGTTCGTAGACCTGGACAGGTTCAAACATATCAATGATTCATTGGGCCATCACACCGGCGACCAGGTGTTGAAGCGTGTGGCACAACGCCTCAAACGCTGCGTAAAGGACCGTGACACAGTGGCGCGTCTGTCAGGTGATGAATTCATCGTGCTGATGGAGCATTTGGATAAACGCGAAGATGTCTCGCATCTCGCGGAACGTATATTGCGCACCCTCGCCAAGCCCATGTTGCTGGGCGAAACTGAGTTACGCGTCACCGGCAGCGTGGGCATCACACTGCTGGCAGCTGACAGCCCCGACGCCAAGAGTCTGCTCGCCAATGCTGACACAGCCCTGTACCGCGCCAAGCACCGTGGCCGCAACAGTTATCAGTTCTTTTCGCCGGATATGCACGAGGCCGCACTCAGACGCCTGAAACGTGAAGTTGAATTGCGCAAGGCACTGACCCGCGGTGAACTGGTGCTGCACTATCAGCCGCTATTCGACGTGCTTAAGGGTGAGATCATGGGCCTCGAAGCACTGCTGCGCTGGCATAGCCAGGCGTTTGGACTGGTAGCGCCCGCGGAGTTTATCCCGCTAGCCGAGGAAACCGGGCTTATCATCCCCATCGGTGAATGGGTACTGCGTGAAGCCTGCAAACAAGCGGTACATTGGCGCGCCATTTATGGCGCTGAGTTCCACATGGCGGTAAATCTGTCGGCGCGCCAGTTCTCTGTACCGGATCTGGCCAGTATAGTCGGACGCATCCTAGGCGAAAGCGGACTGCCGCCCCAGGCTTTGATACTGGAGATCACCGAGAGCCTCACCCTTGCCAACGAGGAAAGCAACCTGGAAGAACTCAGCAAACTCCGTGGCATGGGCATCAGCCTGGCGCTGGATGATTTTGGTACCGGTAATTCTTCATTGGCCTACCTCAAACGATTTCCGATCAACGTACTCAAACTAGATCGGAGTTTTGTGCGTGACGTGGCCTTGAATCACGAAGATGCTGCAGTAGCACGCGCCACTATCAAACTTGCGAATGCCCTCGGCCATCGTGTGGTGGCGGAAGGCGTAGAAAACGCCGCCCAGCTCGAGTGGCTGCAGATGGAGAGTTGCGGACTGATCCAAGGATTCCTGCTGAGTGAACCGTTGGATGTGCCTGCTTGTGAGAGACTCATCACAGCTCAGTCGCGGGTCAACAACCCTCCGGTATCAGTCAAAGTCAATTAGATCTCGTCATTTCTGAGTGCGGGTTGGATACGTCTGCATCTGCTAACATACCTGTACACACGCCGGGATCAAAGCAAGCGCGTCCATGGACTCATTCAATGACTTACTGAAAAATCTGGAACCGTATCTGGCACATTACGGTTACCCGGTTTTGTTCATCACCATATTCATTGAAAGCTTCGGAGTTCCGGCGCCGGGACAGACTTTGCTGATTGCGGCAGCCATCCTGGCTGTACATGGAAAACTCAACATCACCCTGGTACTGCTCACGGCGTTCCTGGCTGCTGTCAGTGGCGATAGCATCGGCTACTGGATCGGTAATAAAACAGGACGCCGTTTGATTCTGGGCTTCAGCAAATTTGTGCGTATTAGCGAGCTGCAGATACACCGAATGGAAGCAAAGTTCGACAAATACGGTGGCTGGTTCGTGACCTTCGCGCGCTTCGTTGAGGTACTGCGTCAGGTGAATGGTATCGTGGCGGGCGCCGCAGCCATGCATTTCCGGCGCTTCCTGCTATTCAATGCCACAGGCGCGTTACTGTGGGTCGGAGTATGGGGACTGGGAACCTATCGTCTGGGCCGGCATCTGCAAAAGTACGCCGGTTATTTTGATGAGGCCAGCCTGTATTTCATAATTGCAGTCATCGTGGTGCTGGTGTCCTTGCTGCTGTATTTCATTGGCCGCCACTGGCACGATCGCTCTAGATAACGCCATATTTGCCGATAGAGCCCGGAAATTGGCTTATGGGCTCGCCATGCAGCGTTCCTGGGCTATACTTTCATTGAGACAATCCGCATTTCGGGAAGTGCTCCATGAAAAATTTAGCAATCGCATTACTCATAACCCTGATGTTCGGCGCCTGCACCAAGACGCCGGACAAGACCGTCGCCATAGACGCAGGCACGCCGGCAGACAACCAGGCCGTCATCAAGGTGGCGCTCAAGCAGCTGATGACCTCATGCATCGGATTGAATGAGAAATCCTATGACTTGATCAACTGGCATGCCACCATGTCGTCCAGCGGTGACAACCCCTATAATTATCACACCGAGAACTGGGGTTGGAAAAAATGGGTCGAAGTGACGGTGGAAGTGCGCCCCAACGCCCGCGACTTACCCAGTGAATGGAACGCTCGCGGCCAGGTGCTTAAATATGACATTGGTGGCGGCTCCCAGCCTGGTATCAATGGCAAGAACACGCTCTCGCAGCTCATGTGCGGTACCCTGCCAGTCAGCAACGATCCGGATAATCCCGACACTTTCCTGTCCGTACCGGAAATGAAAGTGCTCGATCAACTTAAGTAAAGTGACTAGCGGCTTCATCTATACCATCACTTGCGATACTTCATTTAACGAAGCCGGATGAGACAAGACTCTCCGGTTTTTTATGTATAACCACGCAAGCGTCTGCTTAGAGTATGCTTAAAAAGGTTCTGCGCGACCGATCCTAGATATCTGTGCGCGAACATTTAATTAATTCAGGATGGACGCTGAAATATTCGTTATCCCTACATTGCATGTAAGGAAGCTACACACGCTGACAATAAACGAGTCCCAGAATGACCAAGACTGCCGTTAAACTGACCTGCCCTGCATGCGGAAAAGCCACAGCCGCTGCATCCCACTGCACGCACTGCGGTGCATTCCTGAACCAGTCCGGGTCACGCAAGCTGCTGTCTTCAGAAATGCCAGAAGCGGATTACGGCATATTTCTGCTGGCCATCCCGTTGATCGCCGTCGTGGGATTGCTGGTCGTGGCGCTCGCCACGCATTCCATTCCGGGACTTGTCTGGCTGCTGGCACTCACGGCGCTGATGACTGCCGGATTCGCGGCCGGTGAAATCTTCCAGTCACCCAGTGCATGGGATTCCGGCAGCCCCCTCAAGCCGATGTTCACCTGGCTGGGCCTGGTGGCGCTGTTGTGGCCCGTGGGTTACCCAGCCTATCTGCGAGAACGGCGTCGCTACAAGTTGGGCAACTGGCTGCTGGGTGCGCTCATCGTGGAAGTGGCGTTCGTCGCCGGTGCGATCCTCGCCATGGTGATCACCCTCACTGGCTACGGCAAGCTGCCGCCGCAGGCAATCGCTCAGGATCAAGGGAACCCGGTACTGCTCAATGCCGATTCGCACTGGATACCGGATCCCAACAATATTCAGAACGTGAAGAACGCACATCTGGATAACTGCCCGGGAAAAACCGTGGAGCAGGAAGTCGATGGCTTCTTCGCCTCACCCCGCTGGTCAACCGGTGCCGCTTCCGACGGCAGTGATTTTGTGAATGTCAGTGGCATCGTCACCTATCAGGGCAAACCCACGACTGCGGTGTTCCAGTTTCTGATGTTCAAAGACAAGAGCGGCTTCAAGTACCACGCCTTCACCATCAATGACGTGCCACAATCGATCTATGTGGCGGCCTTCACGCTGGCACAGATGTGCGGCAGTTGATTCATGTCAACCTAATTAATATCTACGCGCCGGTATTAAGTTAAACAGCTGTTAAAGGGATTCAGTTGATGGGCTGGCCGCCATAGGGCTGTGCACAGCTTTGCCGCCACTTCCAGTTGCCGATATAGGCTTCGATTAGCTCCGGTGCGCCACGGATTACCAGTAGATTTTCGGCGTTGTCATAGTCGGCTGAATAGGTGAAATTATAGGAACCTGTGATGAGTTCTTCGTTATCAATAATCATCACCTTGTTATGCGCGATATGCACCGCACTGTCTATCCATACGGGTATGTGTTCGGCACTGATGAGCAAAGCCACTGGCGTGCGCCCTGCATAGGGCTGGATATCGGTTTTATCCAGAATCACGCGCACCTCGACACCATCTGATTTGGCCTTGCCCAAAGCCGCGATGATTCGCCGGTCGGTGAAACTATATGCCTGCACCAGAATCACATGTTGCGCCGCAGCGATAGCCTGCAGGATCAAATCCTCGCCGTTACCTCCCGGCGAAAAATCCACAGTCGCTTGTGCGCCGGTCAGTTCAACAGTGGTTTGTGGTGGGTGCGGCAGCGTGCAGGACTCGGACAGCCTGCTGATTTTCGAATCACGACTTGCCTGCGCCGGCATTGATACAGCCAATGCCGTTATCAGAACAGCCAGCGCTATCCTGCCACCATAAACCTGCATTCACTCACCACCTGCTGTACCTGGTATTGGCTACGTTCACCATAACATGGAACCAGGGAGTGATGTGCGTGGATTCTGCGCACACCGTGCCAGCGAGATAAAGGACAATTCGACAGGAACTTATACAGGTCCTACGGCTTCAGATCTGGGCAATAGCTGCGTCTTGTCAGCCCTGGATTCAATATCCTGCATGGCGACTCTATCTCCTGATGCTGCGTCCTTGTCATTGACGACGCAATTGCGTCCGCGATTTTTCGCCAGGAACAGCAGTGTTTCCACCACCGCCAGGCCGCTGGCTGAACTCTGGTTGCGAGTGGGGATCACGGTATGCACACCAATGCTTACGGTCACTGTCCAGCCCGCCGGCGATGCCGGGTTCATCAGATTCAGGCTTTCTATATCCTGGCGCAGGCGCTCGGCGATGGTCCGGCCGTGGCGCTCACCGCATGCATACAGGAGCACCAGGAATCTGCCGCCTTCCTGATAGGCGGCCAGGTCGCCGGGACGTTTGCGGTAATGCTGGATGACTGCGCCCAGTTTGCGCAGGCAGATATCGCCGATGTTGCGTCCCAGATGTTCGTTCAGCAGCTGCAGATAATCCACATCCACCAGCATTAGGGTCAATTCCACCTTGTCGCGCTGCGCCCTGGCCCAGGTATTGGCATAGAACCCATCCATACGCCGCCGGTTAGCGAGTCCGGTAAGCTCATCTACGCCTGCCAGTTCGACGATTTCATTACTCAGCAAGCGCACCATCCTGCCATGCAGAAAACTGCGGCGTGCGGCTTTCTCAAGGCGATAACCCGCATACATGCCCGCCAGATTCACGACCGCCAGCTGCGTGACCAGCATGCCGAGAGTGGCAGCAGAGATTTGCTGACTCAGCAATGCACCCGCCAGAAATATGCTTGTCACCAGCAGCGCGCACGGCAGCCCGTAGCCTATCCGCATGCCGGAAATGACGTAAACATAAAACAAGATGATGATCGGGGCGAGTGCGTAGTTATAGGCGCCGGCTTGTGGATAGATATAGACAGCCAATCCGGTGCCCAAACCAGCCGCTACCATGGCCACGGTATAAACTGCCTGCAACGCAGCATCGCGTTTCACCAAAAACATGATGCCCAAGGCGGCGGCTATGAATGGTGCGATCAATAAATAGCGCGCCAGCCACAGTTCAGTGCGGACCGCGGAACCGAGCTGCAGATCAAGAACCCCGGCCAGCAGGAATATAGCCAGACCGATTGCCAGGGTAACGCGCATGCGGGCGCGGTGATGATGGGCATAGGAACGCAGGAACAGGCTCTCGAGCTGGCGCGAGAAACGCAGACGAATATCATTTTTATCCAGCAACCTGGCGACTTCCTGTTTCTCATTGAATTCAGGGGTGCTGGTTTCTTTGCTATCTGGCTTGGTCTTCATGTCACCACTCTTAGTATCTGCTGTCTGAGGTGCATCCAGGCAGCACATGCGGGCAAGATCAATATCCAAACCAGCAGACGCATTCCCAACCGTTGCTGGCAGCCAGCATCCTGAGAATCGACTGCTTAGCACCGATCAATGACGTACTAGACTCCCAGGTGCATTAACACACTTGTCCAATATCTAGTATGTGACATGAACCAAGAGTCCGCCAACGGAGAATCCCTTAATTTAGAGGGTGATCAGCCGGTAACAGACACGCCGCCCAGAGATCCCCCCCTTAAATCAGCACATGGGCAGCACCACGCGTACTTCCGAACCTTGTCCCGGGGCTGATGTGATCTCCAGCACACCGCCGACAAGCCGTACTCGCTCCTCCATA
>JAJYBN010000047.1 GCA_021779005.1 Pseudomonadota bacterium | reverse complement strand
CAACGGATCCACTGGAACTCTAAGCTGGAGGCCGGCTCCAGCGTGCACATGGGGCAGGCTATCGGCGAGAGAGTTTAAGTTAGCCTAGCGCATCCAGAAAAACTGTCGATAATTTTTCCAGATTGGTCCGGTCTTCCTCATCGAATCGCGCGAGCCTGGGACTGTCGATATCCAGTACCCCCAATAATTCACCATCCCGGATCAATGGCAACACTATTTCAGATCTTGAATCACTGTCGCAGAAGATGTGTCCTGGGAACTGATTCACGTCCGGCACCAGGATAGTTTCGCGTCTGGTGGCTGCTATACCACACACACCCTTGCCCAAGGCGATGCGTACGCAGGCCGGTTTGCCCTGGAATGGACCCACCACCAGTTCGCCATCCTTGAGAAAATAGAAGCCCACCCAGTTCACGTCCGGCATGCTGTGATACAGCAACGCCGACAGATTGGCCGCATTGGCGGTCAGATCACGTTCGTCGCGCAACAGGCTGCGCGCCTGCGCAGCTAGCTCACGATAAAACTCGTGCTTGCTGTCAGAAGCTGTTTTTTTCAATTCAAACACGTACGGTACCCGTATTACCCACTTACCGGATAGTGCAGAAGCAGTAGGCATAGACGCCGCGTGGATCGGTGAATGCCTTGAAGCTGTCGGCCAAACGCTGCATCTCTGCATACCAGGGTGTGCCGCTCAAACCCACAGATGGCAGCAGACTGGATGTCAGGTTGGCGTTAATACCGGAATCGCTATTGTTGGCCATGGCGATGATCAGCCGGTCCGTGAGGCTCAAAGGCGGCTCGATATAACGCACCGCGTAATGTGGACCAAGCTTGGCAAGCTTGGCAGCGGCTGCTACCGCGTCCTGCAGACCGCCCAACTTGTCCACCAGACCGATGCGTTTGGCTTCCGCGCCGCTCCATACCCGACCCTGCCCGATAGCATTTACCTCCGCGACACTCAGGTGGCGGTTATGGGCCACCTTGGTGATGAATTCCTGATAACCGTTATCGATGGCCAGCTGGAAGACTTTCTGCATAAGTGGTGACATGGGCCGGGTCACGTCGAAGGCATCGCTCAGGGGCGTAGTACCGACACCGTCGGTATGCACGCCGATCTTGGCGAGCGTCTTCTGGAAGGTCGGGAACAGGCCAAAGATGCCGATGGAGCCCGTAAGTGTGGTGGGGTTGGCAAAGATCTCATCACCCGCCATGGATATCCAGTAACCACCGGACGCGGCTACCGAGCCCATGGAGACGACCACTGGTTTGCCGGCCTCCTTGGTGAGTTCGATCTGACGCAGGATCAGGTCGGAAGCGAAGGCGCTGCCGCCGGGGCTATCCACCCGCAGCACCACGGCTTTGATGGAATCGTCGTAGCGCGCCTTGCGGATCAGGTCTGAAGTGGAATCACCACCGATGCTGCCCGAGGGCTGATCACCGGGCTGGATATCGCCCGCGGCGACGATAATGCCCACGGCATCGCCATCCATCGGACGGATCCCATCGACGCCTATAGCCCGGAGATAATCACGGAAATCAATCTGGCGAAAACTGTGATTGGCTGCGCCCACCACCTTGGTGACCGCATCCGCCATCTGGTCTTCGGTGGCAATCTTGTCCACCAGTCCGGCTTTCAGCGCCAGCTTGGCGGCATCACCGCCGACGGCCGCAAGTCCCGTGTCTGCGTTGTCGATATAGTTGTTGAGCGCATCCGACTTTAGATCGCGTGCCTTGGTGACATCCTGCTGGTAGGCACTCCACAACGTGCTCGCTAGCCCGCTCCAATCACTGCGCGCATCCGCTGACATGCCGTTCAGCATGAAAGGCTCCACCGCAGACTTGTATTTACCCACGCGGAAAATATTCACATCCACGCCCAACTTGTCGAGCGCATCCTTGAAGTACGGTTGATAGATACCATAGCCATGCAGGAACACCATGCCCTGGGGATGGATGAAGACTGTATTGGCCATGGATGCTAGGTAATACTGGCTCTGGCTGTAGGAATCACTGACGGCAAAAACCGGTTTGCCGGTTTTTTTAAATTCCCGAATGGCGCGGCCGATATCCTGCAGGTCACTCAGTGCGGCACCGCCGAGGAAGCCGCCGCCGCCCATGTCGTCGGTTTCCAATACCAGCGCCTTGATGCGGCGATCATTTCTGGCATGATCGATGGCAGCCACCACATCCCGCAAGCGCGTCTGCGGCCGTTGCTTCTGTCCCAGCATCCTGCTGAGGGCGCGTTGCACCGGGTCGCCGGAGAACTGTTCCACCAGATTGCCCTGCGGGTCTACCACCAAAGCTGCCGATGAAGGCACCTGCAGCCGATGGGAACTGAATACGCCCACCAGCAGCGCGACCACGATCACGGTGATGAGCAGGTTTATGACCAGCCGGCAGAGAAAATCCCACAGGTGCCAGGTGCCGCCAAAGATCCGTACAAAGAAATTCTTATCGCTCATGAGATTCCCTTGTCTGGAATGAATGAATTCCATGTTGATGTGTAACGATACTTCATATTATGCGCTCAGTGACTCACGCGCGGCAGTATCCAGCAGCGCCAGGATACGCGGCAGCCACGTTTCGTGTTCCGGTTTCATTAGGCATGAACGCAGCGCGGTCACCCTATCCGCATCGTTTCTCAGTACTGGCCACCAGGCGGTCGCCAGATTATCCGGCAACCGCAGCAGCGCCAGATGCAGTTGCCGGTGTGCGGCGGCATCGAATACGGCCTGCGCCCGGTGGCCGGCCGCCGCTCTGCCGGAAGCCGCCAGGGTCCAGACCACAATATCCAGTTCCGGTCTGGGACCAGCAAGATACGTTTGGCTATTCGCCACATGCCGGTGAAATGCCAGTGCCGCCCGGCGCGATGCCTCAAGACTGTTGGCGAACTCACCGCCCGGCACCATCGGTAGTAATTTCTGGGTGGCCCACAAGGCTACTGCGGCTGCTCCGGGCCGCGAGCATTCCAGGCTGATCTCGCCCAGATGCAGTTCCGCGGATGTGAAATAGGTATACGGAGAGTCGTGTTTATAAAACAGGCTTTCTGCCGGGTCGCGCAACAGCACGCAACCGCAGCCGTAGGGCTGCAAGCCATGCTTGTGGGGATCCACCACAATGGAATCTGCTTGTGAGATGGCATCGAAGGCGGCGCGCGTCTCGCTATCTAGATTGGCAGCCAGTTTGAAATAGCCGCCATAGGCCGCATCCACATGCACGCGGAAACCATAACGCTCACGCAATCGCAGGATCTCATGCAAGGGATCCACAGCACCGAGTCCAGTGGTGCCAAGTGTGGTTATTACAGCCGCGGTTGGTTTATGTTTAAGGGTATGTTCGAGCGCGTTCATGTCCATTCGGCCCAGTGCGTCGGTGGCGACACTCTGGAACGGCAGCTGTAATACTTCGCACATGCGGGCGTGGGTGTTATGCGCCTGTTCTGATGCCAGCACCAGCCCTTGTGGACACGCATGCCGCGCCACCCACAGCGCCTCCAAGTTGGCGATGGTGCCGCTGGCGGATAGATGACCAAGATGACTTGTGTAGCCGAACATGCTCGCGATAGCGGCGACCGCCTCTTTTTCCATGGCAGAACTTGCGCGACCGCCATCCAGCGCATGGTTGTTCGGATTGATGTAAAGCGCCAGCATGTAGGCAAGCCGCGCCACCGGATGCGGCGGTTTCAGCATCTGGCCAGCATACAGGGGATGGGGATAGGGAAAGTTGTCCTGCAATCGCAGTGCGGCTTCCTGCAAAACAGCGCGCAGGTGCTTCGGTCGCACTCCCGCCTCGAACTCCGGCAGCTCGCTGAAGCCCTGCTCCAGGACAGCGAGTGCTTCCTCAAGAAGTTGCAGACTGTTTTTTTCTAGCATGCAGTTGTATGTAGCTGACAGAAATTACGGCTTGCCATTCGGTCTGGCCTGGTTCGCCAGCATCAGCTGTTGCATGTCGTGGCGCAGCAGGGCCTGCTGTGACGGATCTTTTGTGGCGTTCAGCAGGCCCTGATAAAGATTACGCGCATCTTCTATATAGCCGGCTTTGGCGAGCATCTGTGCCGCCAGGTAGTGCGCGCTCTTGGCCCACTGGTCCATGGCATACGGATCTACCAGGATCGCGGAGCGCAGATACATTTCCGCGGACTGCGGATAATCACCCATGCCTTTATAGGAATCCGCTATCCAGAACAGCAGCTGGCGCTGCTGGTCGGAAGTCAGGTTCGCCTGGAACAAGGCTTCAAAGAACGGGATCGCCTCCCGATTGCGACCGATGGTCTGCAGATCGAACAGCACCGGCAGCACATCGTCCGGTTCCACCGGCGTACCGCTGGCGAACAATGTACTGAGCACCCGGATGCCCGCATCCGCTTTGCCACCGAGAATGAACACGCGTGCGCGCTGCAGCTGCCAGGCTACCGGATCGGTATCCGGCGGCGGCTGGTCCAGCCCTTCCATAAGTTTCGAAGCCAGCGGGATGTCGGGTATCGCCAGCACATCGTTGACCAGGATATAACGCACATCCGGTGGAATATCGCCGGGCGTCTTGAAACGCGTGGAATCCAGATATAGATGCCGCAGCAGCACGGAGCCGTACTTCTGTTTCTGGATGAGACTCGCGAACTGCCAGTGGGCGACACCCTGCTGCTGGGCGCCGAGCGCGTTGAAGGCCACCACGCTGAAGAGTGCACACGCAGCCACTGGACTGGAATCGTAGCGGTTGGATGCGGCCAAGTACCAAGCTTGATTGTCGCCTACGACCAGTTGCAGCTGGTTACCGAGATTTTCACCATAATCCAGATAAGCATGCCAGAGCATCTCGGGTGTGACGGCGAACACCGGATCCTGGTCCAGCATTCCCGGTTGCAGACCTAGGCCATTCTGTAATGCCTGGATGCGCGCCACCGGTTTGTCGAGTGATACAGCAGCTTCCGCGGCTATGAACCAAGCATGTATGCGCTGCTCCAGCGGTAGTTTGATGTTAAGGCCGATGCTCACGGCTTTCTTCATGACTTTGTCAGGTGGTATCTGGCTGATGCGCAGCTCGGCCAACAGCCTCAGCATGTCTGCGTCTGTGCCCTTGCTGGCTTGCAGCACGTCCAGTGCCGCCTGTGGCTGCCTTGTGCGCAGGAACAGGCGTGCTTCCAGCAGCGGCCAGTCGCCGGCGTCCTGTGGGTAGTCCTGCCGGTAACGAATCACCGCCGTCTGGGCATCGTCAAGACGCTGGCCGGCAAGATAGCTGCGTAACACCAGTTGTCGCAGCTGGCTCAGGCTCTGGTCATCCGGGGGAGACTGGGGGTTCCAGATGAGCTTGCGCACGATCTCCCGGGCTTCATGGCCTTTGCCAAGCTGCAACCAGGCCGCTGCTGCCTGCATCTCCTCCCATTGATTGAAATCCTTACCGATTCCTGTCGGCGGATGTTGCGCGCGCGCAATGATGGCCTGCCAATCTCTTGTGGACTGGTAGAGATAGATGCGTTCCCGCTCCCATGCCATCCAGCCCACCGCGTCCTGGGCAAACTCTGGTTGGTCACGATCGATGAATTGCAGGGCCAGATTCGGTGCGCCTGCCGATGCAAACCCGCTGATATCCTGCAGTGTGGGTGTGGCGCTCAGATTGGGCGGCGGTTGCGCCGGTGGCGGGGCTGGTTTTGAGATCGCGGTCTTATGCTTAGGGTGTTTCTGCGCAGCATGCATCGGCATTGCCATCAACAGCATGAGGGGAAATACGATCAAATAACTGCGTGACAGTATGCGCATGGATAGCAGGGCTAAAAGAACAACGGGTGCCAGCGGCACCCGTCATTGTATCAGCACAAAATTTCCGATCTTCAGACCTTCTCGCGGATACGCGCCGCCTTGCCGGACAGATCGCGCAGGTAATAGAGCTTGGCGCGGCGCACGTCGCCCTTGCGCTTCAACTCGATGGCGCCGATGCCGGGACTATGGGTCTGGAAGGTGCGCTCCACGCCTTCGCCGTGTGAAACCTTGCGCACCGTAAATGAGGAGTTCAGGCCGCGGTTGCTTTTGGCAATCACCATGCCCTCGAAAGCCTGCAGCCGCTCGCGCTCTCCATCCTTGACCTTCACCTGCACAACTACGGTATCACCTGGAGAAAATACCGGTATTTCCTTCAGTTGCGCTTTCTCAATCTGTTCGATGATCTTGTTCATAGTCGTTTACCTTTACGCAAATCATAATGATCACTGCTTCTTGTGGGTACGGATGAACTCGTCCAGCCAACTGCGTTCATCCTCGTTCAATTCCAGTTTCTCCAGTAACTCGGGTCGCCGCAGCCAGGTGCGGCCCAGGGCCTGCTGGTGTCGCCAGCGGCGTATGGCCGCATGGTCGCCGTTTAGCAACACTTGCGGTACCCGCCGGCCATCGATCTCCTCAGGCCGCGTGTAATGCGGATAATCCAGCAGGCCGTGCATGAATGAGTCTTCGGCCGCTGACTCCGTATCGTTCAAGGCGCCTGGCAACAGGCGTGCCAACGCATCGATCACTACCAATGCCGGCAGCTCACCGCCAGAAAGCACGTAATCACCGAGAGACAGTTCCTCATCCACTTCGGCTTCGATTACACGCTCGTCCACACCTTCGTAGCGGCCCGCCACCAGCACCGTGCCTGCCGTAGTTGCGAGACGCACAGCGTCCTGCTGTTCAAACCGCTTACCCTGCGGACTCAGAAAGATCACCCGCGCTTGCGGACCGGCTGCCACCCGTGCTGCGCGGATCGCCGCGCACAGGGGCTGTACCTTCATTACCATGCCCGGGCCGCCGCCGAAGGGGCGATCATCCACGGTGCGGTGCCTGTCGCTGGTGTAATCCCGCGGGTTCCAGCCCTGCACCTGCAGCAGCCCACGTTGCACCGCGCGTCCGGTGACACCGAATGCCAGCAGCGCATCCAGCATCTCCGGGAAAAGCGTCACTACCTGGATCTGCAGGACGCCCATATCAAAAATCCGGATCCCAATCCACGCGTATCACCCGCGCGTCTAGATCCACTGCCTTGATCACCCGCCCGCGGATGAATGGGATCAAGTGTTCACGCGCGCCCTGCACCACCAGCACATCGTTGGCACCGGTGGCCAGCAGGTTCTTCACCGTGCCGAGTTCCCGGTCGTCAGCCAACAGAACTCGCAGACCCATCAGGTCATCCCAGTAATACTCACCGGGCTTGGTCGCCGCCAATTGATCACGGCGTACTGCGATGCTCGCGCCGATCAGAGCCGCAGCCTGTTCGCGATTGTCCACACCTTGCAGATGCGCGATCACGCTTTTACCGTGGATGCGGCCCTCAGCCACCTGCCATTCCTGCCACCCACTGCCGAGCTGCAGTAGCCAGGGGTGGTATTCAACGATCTTCTCCCGGGGTTCGGTCCAGGACTGGAGTTTGACCCAGCCCTTTACGCCGAAATGTCCCGTGACCTTGCCGATAACGATGCGCCGGGGTTCCACTGCGGATATGGCGCGAACAGACGCCGGAATCAGACGGCGACCTTGTGCTCCTGCATGAGGTAACTCACGCGATCC
>JAJYBN010000046.1 GCA_021779005.1 Pseudomonadota bacterium | reverse complement strand
GTGGTGGAAGAAGACAAACTGGTGCGCGCCATCGAGAAAGCCGTGCGCGCCATGGATACCAGCATCGGTGATCTGGATGAAGAGATTAACAATCTGGATACAGTAGGCGAGAATGAGTACGCCCCCGATCAAGACGAAGAAAATTCAGATATCGACGACGCCCCGGTGGTGCGTTTCATCAACAAGATAATGCTCGACGCCATCAACAGGAATGCCTCAGATATCCATTTCGAGCCCTATGAGAAGTTCTACCGCATCCGCCTGCGCCAGGACGGCATGCTGCAGGAAGTCGCACAACCACCGGTAGCGCTAGCTATGAAGATCGCGGCACGCCTCAAGGTGATGTCGCGCCTGGATATTTCCGAGCGCCGCATACCCCAGGACGGCCGCATCAAGCTCAAGCTGTCAAAATCCCGCTCCATCGATTTCCGTGTCAACACCTGTCCGACCCTGTGGGGCGAGAAGATCGTGATGCGTATCCTGGATCCCGCCAGCGCCAAACTCGGCATCGATGCGCTCGGCTATGAAGATTTCCAGAAACAATTGTATTTGCATGCGCTGGCGCGACCCTACGGAATGATCCTGGTGACTGGTCCGACCGGCAGCGGCAAGACGGTCTCCCTGTATACCGGCGTCAATATCTTGAACACCAAGGACCGGAATATCTGCACAGCGGAAGACCCGGTGGAAATCCAGTTGCCGGGTGTCAACCAGGTGAACGTGCATCCCAAGGTGGGACTGACCTTCGCCACTGCGCTGCGCGCCTTCCTGCGCCAGGACCCGGATGTGATCCTGGTCGGCGAAATCCGCGACCTAGAAACCGCGGAGATCGCAGTCAAGGCCGCACAGACCGGCCACCTGGTGTTGTCCACCTTGCATACCAACGATGCGCCCAAGACGCTCTCGCGCCTCGCAGACATCGGTGTGCCACCCTATTCCATCGCCACCGCCGTCAATCTCATCATCGCCCAGCGCCTAGCCCGGAAACTCTGCCCTATGTGCAAACGCGTTGTGAACATCCCCAAGGAGGCGCTACTCAAGGAAGGCTTCAGCGAGGCGGAGATCAAGGAAGGTTTAAAGCTTTATGAACCTGTCGGCTGTGACCAATGTGTGGAGGGCTATAAAGGTCGGACCGGTGTCTACCAAGTGCTACCGGTCACCGAAGCCATCAGCCGGCTCATCATGCAGGGTGGCGGCGCCATCCAGATCGCGGACCAGGCGGACAAGGAAGGCATCTGGGATCTGCATAAGGCCGGCCTCAACAAGGTCAAGAACGGCGTCACCAGTCTGGCAGAACTGAATCGGGTCACCACCGAATAATCAATCGAGGGCACAGAGACCATCATGGCAATCGCAGCGGTTAAACAATCCAACTTCTTGTGGGAAGGTACGGACAAGAAAGGCGCCCGCATCAAGGGCAAATCCATGGCCTCCAACGAGAATGCCGTCAAAGCGGATCTGCGACGCCAGGGCATCGTGCCGATCCGCATCCGCAAGGAAAACTTCCTGTCCGCCATGGGCCGCGGCAAGCGCATTACTACGGGTGACATCGCGTTCTTCAGCCGCCAGCTTGCCACCATGATGACCGCCGGTGTGCCATTGGTGCAGGCCATCGACATCATCGGTCGGGGCCATGCCAACCCGCGCATGCGCGATATGGTGCTTGGCATAAAGGCCGATGTGGAATCCGGCAACACCCTGGCCGACTCCTTGGCCAAGCAGCCGCTGTATTTCGATGCCCTGTTCGTGAACCTGATTCGAGCCGGCGAACAATCCGGCTCCCTAGAGACCTTGCTGAACCGCATCGCCACCTACAAGGAAAAGACCGAGGCCATCAAGAAAAAGATCAAGAAGGCCATGTTCTACCCAGCAGCAGTATTGATAGTGGCTTTCATAGTTACCGCCATCCTTTTGGTGTTCGTGATACCTCAGTTCCAATCACTTTTCAGCAGCGCTGGCGCGGCGCTGCCGGCCTTTACCCAGATGGTGGTCAATCTCTCGATATCCGTGCGTCGTATTGGCTGGCTCTATCTCATCATCATCATCGGCATCATCGTGGGCATCGTCCAGGCCAGGAAGCGTTCAGAGCGATTTCACGAGCTCATGGACCGGGCACTGCTCAAGATGCCGGTGATCGGCATGGTACTAACCAAAGCCGCCATCGCGCGCTTCGCCCGCACCCTGTCTACCATGTTCGCCGCAGGCGTGAACCTGGTGGAAGCCCTGACCTCCGTGGCGGGTGCCACCGGCAATGTCATCTACGAGAAGGCCACACTGAAGATGCGAGACCAAGTCTCCACTGGCCAGCAACTGAATCTGGCCATGTCCCAGGCCGGCATCTTCCCGCACGTGGTGGTGCAGATGATCGCCATCGGCGAGGAGGCCGGTTCCATTGATACGATGGCTTCCAAGGTAGCGGATTTCTACGAAGAAGAAGTGGACAACGCTGTGGACAGCATGTCGAGCCTCATGGAACCCTTCATCATGGTGATCCTAGGTGTGCTGGTAGGTGGACTGGTGGTGGCCATGTATCTACCCATCTTCAATCTTGGCAACGCATTCTGATCGTCGCACCCGGGAGCAGACATCAGCACCCGTTTGCTGACTGCCCACAGGGCTGACTGAGCATGTACCAAGAATGTCAGAGCATTTCTCGTGTGTTAGATCTTGGATTTATGCTCCCTACCCTGAGAGGCCGGGAGTGAGTGGGTCCCGTTCTTCCGCCGAGCATTTATCTAGATGCTCCTAGTATCTTTCCTGAAGGCCAGCCTGCCAGCCTGGGTGGCAACAGTTGCCTGCCTGGGCTTGATCGTGGGCAGTTTTCTAAACGTGGTTATCCACCGCCTGCCTATCATGCTGGAGCGGGAGTGGCAAAGTCATTGCGCTGAATTGAATGGCAGTCAGACGCCGGCCACCGAACCCTACAATCTGGTCATGCCCCGTTCCCGTTGCCCACAGTGCGGTCATTTGATCAGCGCGTTCGATAACATCCCGGTACTGAGTTACCTGCTATTGCGTGGCCGCTGCCGCGCCTGCAAGGCACGCATCTCACTGCGTTACCCGCTGATTGAAATCATCTCCGGCCTTCTGTCCGGCTGGGTCGCCTGGCATTTCGGCTTCGGCTGGCCGGCCTTGGGAGCGCTGCTGCTTACCTGGTCGCTGCTGGCACTGGCGGCCATTGATGTGGATAAACAATTGCTGCCGGACAAGATCACCCTGCCAATCCTGTGGCTGGGTCTGCTGTTCAACCTTGGTCATACCTTCACGGATATCCGCTCCGCCCTCATGGGCGCGGTAGCCGGCTATCTGAGCTTATGGTGCGTCTACCATGCCTTCCGGCTGCTGACCCGCAAGGAAGGCATGGGTTATGGTGATTTCAAACTGTTCGCCCTGCTGGGGGCCTGGCTCGGCTGGCAAAACCTGCCGCTCATCATCCTGCTGGCTTCGGCTACCGGGGCGCTGGTGGGAATCGGGCTGATCCTGACCCGCCACGCGCAGCGTGGCATCCCCATCCCGTTCGGACCGTATCTCGCCATGGCCGGCTGGATCGCGCTGCTATGGGGACCACAGCTTACCCACGCCTATTTCAGTCTGATGGGCGGTGCCTGAACCCCATGCTCAAGGTGGGCCTCACCGGTGGCATCGCCAGCGGCAAATCCACGGTGGCGAAGGAATTTGCCCGTCTGGGTGTGCCGATCGTGGATGCGGATCTACTGGCCCGGGAGTGCACAGCACCGGGCAGCCCGGGGCTGAAACAACTGGTCACCGCACTGGGTGAGCAGATCTTGGATTCTCAGGGGCAGCTTGACCGGAAGGGCTTGCGTCGCCGACTTATAGTGGATTCGGCTTTACGAAAGCGGGTCGAAAGCATCCTGCATCCACTGGTCATCCAGGGGCTCAAAGCAAGGCTGGATGCATTCAAGGGGCCCTATGCGATTGCCGTGATTCCGCTGCTGGCAGAAAATCCTCAGGTACGGGAACTGGTGGACCGGGTGCTGGTCCTGGATTGCCCAGAATCCACCCAGTTGGCCCGGCTTATGTCACGTGATGGAGAAACTGCCGAATCAGCAAAAGCCATGCTGGCTATGCAGGCGCAACGGTCGCGACGCCTGGCGGCCGGAGATGATATTCTGAGCAATAGTAGCGGGATCACACAGCTGTACGACGCTGTACATGAGCTGCACGTGTTTTATCTGGATATCGCCAAGCATCCGACACTGCCCCACCCAGGCATACGGCTGCCTTTGATGGGCAAATAATTGCATGCTGAACTTTGAACAAAACACCATCGAAGAATTACTGCCGGCTGAATGGCTGGTGTACGAACAACCGCTGACCGAGCGGGTGCGAACCTTCCTGCGTCTGGAATTTCTGTTCGAGCAATGCAGCCATCACCTCAGCCTGGGCTCATCCTGGAACAGCCGTGCCGCCATCAGTGCCCTGCTTGAGATCGGGACCCTGCTCACACGCGGTGATGTGCGCACGGAAATACTCAAGGAACTGGAACGCTGCCTGTTATTCCTCAGTCGCCTCAAGGACAGTCCTGAAGTGGATGGCGCACGCCTGCAATCGGTGTTGGGGGAACTGGAAACCCTACGCCGCGCCATGGACGGCGATGGCCGGCAACTGGGTTTGGGGCTCAAGGAAAACGAATTCCTCAACACCATCAAGAACCGCCTGGCGATCCCGGGGGGTACCTGCCAGTTCGATCTGCCGGTATATCACGCCTGGCTGACCCAGCCACATGCCAAACGCACACGCGATCTGCAGAATTGGCTGGAAGAGATAAGCCCACTGCGCGATACCATCACGCTGCTCATGGCCCTGACTCGAGAAAGTGCCCTACCGACCCGCGAAGTGGCTGAACAGGGCATGTTCCTGCGCAGCTTCGACAGCCCCGTGTGCCCGTTGGTGCGTGTGATGGTACCCGCCAGTAGCGGTGTATACCCCGAAATCAGCGCGGGGCGCCAGCGCATCACCATCCATTTTCTAGAGTCCAATCCTGCCGACAGACGTCCTCAACAGGCCAAGCATGACATCAGTTTCAAACTGGTGTGCTGCCAGCTGTAAGCTGGTAAATAGTCCGATGGCTGAAGCTCTGGAGGATCCACCCGAGGTC
The DNA here is from genome assembly GCA_021779005.1 of Pseudomonadota bacterium. Lineage (GTDB taxonomy): Bacteria > Pseudomonadota > Gammaproteobacteria > Natronospirales > REEB76 > REEB76. Next base: position 2,519 of record JAJYBN010000046.1, on the reverse strand, counting down.
AAATGTCCACACTGCGGAACCGCAGTGCGGTGGACGACGGGATCGAGATACAAGCCGTTTTGCAGTGAGCGCTGCCGGCTGATCGATCTGGGTGATTGGCTGCTGGAAAAACATGCGATCCCCGACAGTCCGCTGCCTGAAGTTCAGGACGAACCTGATCCCTGAACTTGCCACAATCCACGCATCGCGGCGATACCGTGCCCACCCAGGTCGCGTGTCTGTCCCAGATATTCAGGCAACATGCCACCGATGGCATACACAGGTAGAGCGCTGGAAGCCGCCATCCGCTTGAATCCGTCCCAGCCCAGGGGTTCTGCCTGCGCATGGCTGGGCGTGGCTAGAACGGGACCCAGAAGGATGTAATCCAGGCGGTTAGCTGAAGCCATGCGTACGCCAACATCATCATGACAGGATGCCCCCACCAGGAACTCCTGGGGCAAAGGTCTGCCGATGATGCAAGAAAGCCGCGCATTGCTGAGATGCACACCGTCAGCGCCCGTATCGCGCGCCACGTCAGGTTCGGTATTGAGGACTATGCGCGCTCCCTGCCGGTGACAGATGGCGATGGCTGTACGCGCCAGGCTTGCATACTCCGGGTAACCGAGGTCGGGCGCTCGCAGCTGCACGAGATCCACACCGTTTCTGAGGGTCTGCTCCAGCGATTGCAGGAATGCTTCCCGATCTGTGCCCGGTGATGGCGTCACCAGCATCAACGGTGGCAGCCGGATGGCCATCACGATGGGCGCATCCGCCGGCAGCAGCTCCCAGCTGGATAGATCCCGGGGTTTCGCCCAAGCGAGTGCTTGACCTTCGGCCGCGTGCAGTTCACCGCTGTAACGGGTTACGCGCCAGACGTCCAGTGCCACGCGCAGCGCAGGATAAGCATGCGTGTACCGAATCAATGGCCGGGCGTGCCGGACTGTTATGCCGAGTTCTTCACGCAGCTCACGTTTCAAACCCGCCAGAGATGACTCTCCCGCATCGAGTTTTCCGCCGGGAAATTCCCAATAGCCTGCCATAAATTTGCCGGCGGGACGCTGGCTTATGAGCACGCGCTTGTGCTCGTCCATCATAACCGCAGCGACTACCTGGATGGTCTGCACATCAAGCTGCCGCGTGTCGCACGGCTTTCAGGTCCCGTGACTCAATTCAGTCGACCGTGACACTGCTTGTACTTTAGGCCTGAACCACAGGGACAGGGTTCGTTGCGGCCTACCTTGCGGCCCTCACGTACGAACGTGGTCACAGGTGGGGTTTGCTGGGGCTGGTCCTGCGCCTGGGCTTCGCCGCTGGCTTCGGCAGAGGTGGCGCTGGCGGCTTCAGCATGCTGGAACTGCATGGCGCGCGTACGCCGCCGTTGTTCTTCCACCGCCGCCACATCCTCCGGGGTGCGGACCTGCACTTTCGCGAGAATCCCCACCACTTCATATTTGAGACGCTCCAGCATGGTCGCAAACATATCGAAGGCTTCGCGTTTGTATTCCTGCTTGGGATTGACCTGTGCATAGCCACGCAGGTGTATTCCCTGGCGCAGATAATCCATGTTTGCCAGATGTTCGCGCCACAGGTTGTCGAGCACTTGCAAAAGCACGGCCTTCTCGAACTGACGCATGATCTCAGTGCCGGTCTGTTGTTCCTTGGTCTGGTAGGAGGCCGCGAAGGCATCGACGATCTTCTGGCGCAGAGGCTCTTCGTGCAGGCTATTATCACTCTCAAGCCAGCCCCGTATGTCGAGTTTGAGGGCAAACTCCTTTTCCAGTGTTTCCGTGAGGCCGTCTATGTTCCACTGCTCCTCGACACTCTTGGGAGGGATGTAATCATTGATGACACCGTTGATGACATCCTCGAAAATGTTGCGGACCGTGGCCGCTACATCCGTGGAGTGCAATAATTCATTGCGCTGTTCGTAGATCACCTTGCGCTGATCGTTGGCCACGTTGTCGTATTCAAGCAGTTCCTTGCGGATGTCAAAGTTGTGGGCTTCGACCTTGCGCTGCGCATTTTCGATGGCCTTGGTCACCCATGGATGTTCGATGGCTTCATCGCCCTGCACGCCGAAGCGTCCCATGATGGCCTTGACGCGGTCGCCAGCGAAGATGCGCATCAGGTTATCGTCGAGGCTCAGGTAAAAACGACTGGAACCTGGGTCGCCTTGGCGGCCAGAACGGCCGCGTAACTGGTTGTCGATGCGCCGCGATTCGTGCCGCTCGCTGCCGATGATGTGCAGCCCGCCTGCGGCGACTACTGCATCGTGCCGCTGTTGCCAGGCAGCGCGCACCTGTGCACGCTCCGCATCGGTTGCCTGTGGAGGCAGCGCCTTGAGTTCAGCTTCCAGGTTGCCGCCCAGGACGATGTCCGTGCCGCGACCCGCCATGTTGGTGGCGATGGTGACGGTACCTGGCCGGCCCGCCTGGGCGATGATCTGGGCTTCGCGCGCGTGCTGCTTGGCGTTCAGGACCTCATGCGGAAACTTTTCTTTTTTGAGCAGTGCAGACAGGTATTCGGAGGTCTCGATGGAA
>JAJYBN010000045.1 GCA_021779005.1 Pseudomonadota bacterium | reverse complement strand
GCTGTCGCCCCCTCAGGTGTGATGGAGCACCTCGTAGTTGGCAGTGCTCGCGCAGCCGGCCATCAGAACCGAGATAGCAATTAGCATGAGCTTGCGCATAGGGCACCTCCATATACTATTGGTGTTCAGTTAATTCATGTCAGCGATGCATACTATTTCATCGTAATACATAGGGACCCGTGAAACAGGGAAATCAGTCAGCCCCTAAGCCGATGATTGGCAGTAGGTTTCAGGTCCAGAGCAGGGCTTGGACGTGTTGATCCCAAGCCAACCAGTTAGTATTTGCAGGTCATTGATTTACTTCATCGGAGAACGACCATGAGCCGTACAGCAATCCATACCGACCAGGCCCCCAAAGCCATCGGCCCCTACTCCCAGGCCATCCGCTCCGGCAATACCGTGTATCTGTCCGGCCAGATTGGCCTGGACCCTGCGACCGGCGAACTGGTCAAGGGCGGCATCGAGGCCGAAGCCCGGCGCCTGTTCGATAACCTGAAGGCAGTCGCCGAAACCGCCGGTCAGGGAATGCCGCAAGTGGTGCGCTTGACGGTCTATCTGGTGGATCTCGGTGATTTCTCCAGGCTCAACGAGATCATGGCGGAATATTTCCACGCACCGTATCCGGCGCGTGCTACTGTCGGGGTCGCCTCGCTGCCGCGCAATGCGCGTGTCGAAGTGGACGCGGTGATGGTGGTGTGAAGCAGCCAGGTAGGCCAGGCACTGCACCGCTGGTACGCGCCGATACGGCGGTGCGCTATCTGCACGGCGTGGGACCGCATCTGGCTGAGAAGCTGGCGCATCTCGGTATCTACACCATAGCCGACCTGCTGTTCCATCTGCCGCTGCGTTACGAGGATCGCACCCATATAACCCCGCTGGGCGCTTTGCAGGTGGGTATGCGTACCGCAGTGGAATGCCAGGTGGAGCTCACCGAAATCGCCATCCGTCACCGTCGCATGCTGCTATGCCGCGTCAGTGATGGCAGCGGCGCACTGACGCTGCGTTTTTTCCATTTCAACCAGACGCAGGCAGACGCCTTGTCGCGCGGCACGCGCTTGCGCTGTTACGGTGAGGTGGTGCGCGGCGCCTTGACGCTGGAGATGGTGCATCCGGAATACCGTATATTGCAGGCAGGCCAGCCGCCACCGGATGAAGCCGCACTGACACCTGTGTATCCTGCCACCGAAGGCATCGCACAGCAGAAGTTGCGCGCACTGACTTCCCAGGCTCTGCGGATGCTGGAGAGTACCGCCGGGCTGTTGCCGGAATTGCTGCCAACGGAACTGCTGGAGCATGCCTGCATGCCGGCGCTCACCGAGGCAGTCCGCTATGTACACCGTCCACCGGCGGACGCGCCGATCGCTGCGCTCATGGATGGCAGTCATGCAGCGCAACAACGCCTGGCTTTCGAAGAACTGCTGGCCCACCACCTGAGTCTGCGGCTATTACGCCAGGACGCGGATCGCAGCCGGGCCTGGGTAATCCCCGGCGCAGGTTCTGTGGAGCAAAAATTCCGCGCAGCGCTGCCATTCAATTTGACCGGCGCCCAGCAGCGAGTGGCGAGGGAGATATTCCACGATCTTGGAATGTCCCATCCCATGATGCGGCTGGTGCAAGGCGATGTGGGATGCGGCAAGACGCTGGTGGCGGCGATGGCTGCTTTGAATTGCATGGCCGCGGGTTTCCAGGTAGCGCTCATGGCGCCCACGGAATTACTGGCGGAACAGCATTTCCGTACTTTCGAAACCTGGTTCGCGCCCTTGGCGCTGCAACCGGTACTGCTCACAGGCAGGTTGCCGGCGGCACAACGGCGGCAGGCAATCGCCACGATCTGCGCTGGCCAGGCACGCATGATTGTCGGCACACATGCGCTGTTCCAGCAGGATGTGGAGTTCGCCAAACTGGCGCTGGTCATCATCGACGAGCAGCATCGCTTCGGCGTGCATCAGCGTCTGGCGTTGCGTGAGAAGGGTGCGGCGCAAGGCTTGCGTCCGCACCAGCTCATCATGACCGCCACGCCCATCCCGCGCACCCTGGCGATGACGGCGTACGCCGACCTGGATGTATCCGCCATCGACGAACTGCCACCCGGACGCACGCCGGTGCAAACCGTAGCAGTCGCAGAAACGCGCCGTGCCGAGGTGGTAGCGCGCGTGAGTGCCGCATGCCGTTCGGGCAGACAGGTGTACTGGGTCTGCCCGCTGATCGACGAGTCGGAGGATATGCAATGCCAGGCAGCTGAGGACACGGCGACACGTTTGGCTGCAGCATTGACGGAATTGCGTGTCGGCCTGGTGCATGGGCGCCTGCGGTCGGCGCAGAAAGAAACGGTGATGGCGCGTTTTAAAACCGGTGAAGTGCAGTTACTGGTGGCCACCACTGTCATCGAAGTGGGTGTAGACGTACCCAACGCCAGTCTCATGATCATCGAGAATGCCGAACGCCTGGGACTCGCGCAGCTGCACCAGTTGCGCGGCCGCGTTGGACGGGGCGCCATGGAGTCTAGCTGTGTCATGCTCTACCATGCGCCGCTGTCGCGAGCCGCACGCACCCGGCTGCAAGTCATGCGCAGCACCAATGACGGTTTCGAGATCGCGCGCCGTGATCTGGAACTGCGCGGCCCTGGGGAGATGTTGGGCACCCGCCAGGCGGGGGAACTCAACTTGCGTATCGCGGACTTGAGCCGGGATGCGGCCTTGATACCTAGAGTCCAGCAGGCCGCGAAACTGCTGCTTGAGCGGCATCCTGCCCAGGTGCCATTTCTGGTGCGTCGCTGGCTGGGCGAGAACAGCCGTTTCGGCCAGGTCTGACTACAATGACGCAGGGCAAACAGGAAATGCCGATGGCACGGACCAGAAAATCCTCGGACGATGATCGTCTCTGGCGTCCATTGGAAGCATGGCCCGTGAAACAGCGTCCCGCCGTGTGGATATGGCTGCAGGATGCGGGTTCGCTCTCCAAAAAACTGCGCGCCACAGCCGGCCCCGCCTTCCATGTGCAGGTTGTACATGAGGGGCGGACGGTGCTGGACGCAGAGGACGCGCGTCTACTGCAGTCGGCTACCGGCGCGCCGGCGCTTGAACGCCGGGTATATCTATGCGCAGACACCCCCTGGGTATATGCACGTACATTGGCACTCGCGGAAAGCGGACAGTGGCTGGACAGATTGGGCGCGCACCCATTGGGGGATCGGGTGTTCGCAAATGCAGATGCGAAGCGCAGCGTGATCGAAGTGGCGAAGCTTGAGCCTCAACACAATCTCTACCAGAAAGCGCTAGACGGCCAGGGCATCACGCCACCCGAATTATGGGCCCGGCGCTCCGTGCTGCGGGTTGATAGTCAGCAATTGCTGATCTACGAATGTTTTTTACCGTGGATGAGTCCCTGATGGACCCACGCTTGCGGCCGTTATGGCGGAAACTGCGTTACAACCGCAGGCTGCGTCACTGGTTGTCAGTGGCGGGCCAGCGTGCATTGGCCTATGTGCGTCTGATGCGCTTGCACCGGCCCATCGGCAGTTTTCTGTTGCTATGGCCGACACTCTGGGCACTGTGGCTGGCTGCCGCTGGGCATCCGACACTGAAACTTTTCGCGATCTTCGTGATCGGTGTATTCGTGATGCGTTCCGCCGGCTGCATCATCAATGATTTCGCAGACCGCAATTTCGATCCGCAGGTGCAGCGTACCCGCACACGGCCGCTCGCCACCCGCGAACTGAACATCTGGGAGGCGCTAGCCCTTTTCATAGCCTTGTGCCTCGTGGGTCTCGGACTGGTGCTGATGCTCAACCGGCTCACCCAGGAACTGGCGGTGATTGGCGCTGTGCTGGTGATCACCTATCCGTTCATGAAACGCTATACCTATCTGCCGCAACCCTATCTGGGGCTGGCATTCGGCTGGGGGATTCCAATGGCGTATGCCGCGGTGACCGGCGGGGTTCCGACCGAAGCCTGGCTGATATTCATCGCCAATATCATCTGGGCCACCGTATACGACACCATGTATGCCATGGTGGATCGGCCCGACGATATCAGGATAGGTGTCAAGTCCACCGCCATCCTATTCGGTGATCTGGACCGGATGATCATCGGCATACTGCAGGTGCTGCTGTTGATCGCCCTGTTGCTGGTTGGCTATCAAACCAACATGGGTCTTGTGTATTACTTGGGACTGGTGTGTGCGCTGCTATTCTCAGTTTATCAGCAGGTTCTCATCCGTCAGCGCAATCCGCAACGCTGTTTCCAGGCATTCATGAACAATAACTGGTTCGGAGCGGCAGTGTTTGCCGGCATCCTCTTGAATTACACCTTCAGCATCGCGGCATAAGATACTTTCAGAACACCGGCGGTACGTATTCACTGATGAATTGTGCGAATGCGTTGGCGGGGATCGGCTGACTGATGTAATAACCCTGGGCATAATTGCACTGCAGTGCCGCCAGCGCACGCAAAATCTCCATGCTCTCTGCGCCTTCCGCCGCCACCTGCAAGTCGAAGGATTTCGCCAGATTTATTATGGCGCGCACGATGTTGGCATCAGCCTTGCTGGTGAGCATGTTCATCACAAAACTTTTGTCAATCTTGAGTTCCGACGCGGGGATATTCTTGAAATTCGCGAGTGAAGAATACCCGGTTCCGAAGTCGTCTATGGATACCATAACCCCGCGGTTTTTGAGTTCGCGGATGGTTTCAAAACTTACATCGATGTTGTCCATCATCGCCGCTTCGGTGATTTCCAGGATAAGACGATTGGGTTTGGCGCTCCATATACCCATAGCGTCCGCTACCCGCCTTACGAGTGTTTCATCTTCCAACAGTGAGGGAGCGATGTTGATGGCAAGCGACAATGGTCCGAAGCGCGTGGGCCAGGTTGCCGCATGTTGTAATGCCATATTGATGGCCGACCACGTCAGCTCCCTGATCTGACCGGTATGGGTAGCGATCGGGATGAAGATGTTCGGCGGTACGATACCCCGCGTGGGACTGCGCCAACGCAGTAGCGCTTCCGCACCTGCCAGCAATCCGCCACGCAGATTGATCTTGGGCTGATAGAAAATTTCCAGCTCGCAATTATCCAGTGCGGTACCCAGCTCGCTTTCCATATTCCAGGTACCGGCCAGATTTTCCTGGGTGTCCTCCTTGTACATCAGATAGGGCGCGTCGCTGCGTATCGCGTCCGATAGTGCCAGTTCCGCATGCTGCAGCAACGTGTCGGGTTGTGCGGCATGCTCTGGAAACACCGCCAACCCCATATTGGCGCCCATTGAGACGATACGGTTTTCTACCTGAAAAGGCGCGGACAGGGCGCGTAGTATCTTGTTGGCAGCCAGAATGCAATGTCCTGTATTCAGGATGTCCGGGAGTATCAGCGCATACTCATGATCACCGATGCGCATGATGCGATCGCGGTCACGGCAGATGTCGGCCAGGCGCTCGGCCAATTGTTCCATCAGTTGTTCGATGCTGCGATAACCGAACAACGCGCCGAATTCCTGACCTCGCTTGACCTGGATTATCAATAGCGCCAGTTGCCGGCCACTGGTGCGCGCGCGCCGCATATAGCTGTCCAGATAGCGTATCAGCGAGGGCCGGTTGGGGCGCAGTGAGAGGATCTTGTCTGACATTCAAAATGTGGCCGAGGGGAGATTCATAGATACAGTTCCTGGGGATCAATACCGTAGGCGCCTGTTTCCAGACATTTTTCGATCCACATATCCTGGGCACCTTTCAGATGCGTGTCGAACAGTAAATCTACAGTATTGAACTGCGGAAGCCGTTTCTTGTTTTCATCCAGGATCAGCATGACACGTGGCTTGAGCCGGCGTGATTCGTTCTGTGCGATCACAATGGCTACTGCCCCGGTATTCAATTCCACCAGTGAACCGGTGGGGAATACGCCTACCACCTGCATGAATTGTTCCACGACCTCGGCTTGAAACAGCGTGCTTCGCCAACTGTAGATTTCCCGCACCGCCTCATAAGGAGTACGCAGGTTGCTGTAAGGACGCGGGCTGGTGATGGCGTCGTAACAATCGACCATACCGGCGATCTTGGCGAAGGTCGGGATCTGGTTTTCCTTGAGTTTGTCAGGGTAACCGCTGCCGTCGTGGCGTTCGTGATGGCTTTGCACCATGTTGATAATGCGTTCGGTGATGCCGCCCGCGCCTTCCAGGAGGTTGATGCTGTAATCCACATGATTGCGCATCACATGCCATTCATTTTCGGTGAGTTTTTCTGGCTTGATCAGCAAGGCATGCGGCAACTTGGTCTTGCCCACATCAAACAGCATGCAACCCAGGCCTATTTCATGCAGCGCCGATTTATCCAAGCCCAAGTGACGCCCGAATGTTATGCCCCAGATGGATGAGCTGACCGAGTGGTGATACATATAGGAGTCGTATCTTTTCATGCGTGCTAGCCAGATCAGTGCATCCGGATTGCGCAACACACTTTCCACCATGGGCTCGACGATGTCCTTGGCTATCTGTACGTCCAGGCGTCCGTCAACCTCCAGTTTTGTCAAAAGACTCTCGACGGCCTGGTTAGCCTCGGTGTAAACCGTTCTGGCGATGGGCAATTCTTCTTCCACTGGCTGGGTGTTGGCATACACGGTGCGATTGCGCGTGCTGGCTGTAGTATGAGGTTTGGCATAGTGCAGGCTGGTGACCTGGGTGATCGTGCGGTTCTCACGCTTCATGCCGGTCTTTGTATGGGTGATTTCTTTGCGACTCTGCTCAAAATCGACATACACGTATTGGCAGTGATGTTGCAGTTCTTCGATGTCTTCCTGAGTGCGGATAAAGAAACCCTGGAACAGGAAGGGGGTCTCAGTCCAGGGACGGTCGAGGCGCGCGACATACATGCCGGTCTCGAGATCAGCCGTGTTCACTTTTATTTGTTTTTGTAGGTCCACTTTGATCTTCCGGTAAAAATCCCACTGCCAGGGGCCGTATGCGGGACTACAAACCCGCACTCGTTAGGACACTGGCGGCTTGTGCACAAGAGCCAGTATGGTACGGCGCCCAGGGCTTTGACAATCAGCATGCGGCAGCCAGCAAACGCCGGACGTCAGGATACGCGGGCAGTACGCGCCAGGCACCAGATCTGTACCGAGGCGGTGCCCGTCTGCCTGAGTGTCAAGCTCAATGCCGCGGCAGTGGCGCCCGTCGTCAGGACGTCGTCCAGGATCGCGACGTGCATGCCTGTCAGGCTACGGTGGATTGCAAACGCCGCGTGCAGGTTGCGGCGGCGTGCAACTGCATCGAGCTCAGACTGCACGGCGGTATATTTACCGCGCACACACAGGTTGTGATGGGCGAAACGCAGCCGCAGGCGCCGGGCAACCGGCCACGCGAGCTCCAGCGCCTGAATGAAGCCACGTTCGCGCAGATGTGCGGCGTGTAAAGGTACGGGTATGAGTAGATCCGGCTTTAGGAAGCACCCGGCAGTCAGATAGTCAGCCAGTAGTTCGCCCAACAATCGGCCAGTAGCCATACTGCCGCCGATTTTGAAGCACTGCAGCAATTGGTCCAGTGGCCATGCGTACAGCAAGGCGCTGATGGCAAGGTCCCAGGGAGGCGGTGACTACGGATATTGTCCGCACCGGCGTGCGCCAGCATCGGGCGAGATGGGCGCAGCACACATCGGGCAGAAAGATCGGTTCCAGTTCAGATCCCGCATGCATACATTGCACAATTCCCTTTGTGAGTGACTGCGCCGGCCGCACAGCAGGCAATAGGGTGTGTACAGCAAGCTATGCAGCTGCCTTAGCCAACCGTAAACCATCCCTTGTTCTCATGGTTGACAGACACCTTTATCCCGTTACACTGCGTCCAAGCTGATGGCGATTGCCAGTCGAGCATGATGCCATGCTTAACCGGAGCCCCCTACTATGCATCCTGTGATCGTTAATACCCGGCCCGACATTCGCCACGACTGGACTCTGATAGAGGTCCAGGCGCTCATGGCGTTACCATTCAATGATCTGTTGTATCAAGCCCATTGTGTGCACCGCCGCTATTTCGACCCCAACGCAGTACAGATTTCAACGCTGTTGTCTATCAAGACCGGCGCCTGTCCGGAAGACTGTAAA
>JAJYBN010000044.1:5787-8161 GCA_021779005.1 Pseudomonadota bacterium | reverse complement strand
CTGACCATGCGCGTGCTGGCACTCGCTGATGATCGCATCCGGGGTTTCTATGGCGACATCGAGTTTCACCCGCGGGTTCTGATCTGCACGACACAGGATTGTATCGTCGGTATCGGGGGCGGCGATGCCGCCACCGGATCGGTCGGAGCATTGGTGCTGCTCCTGGGTCCTAAAGGCATGAATGAGATCGACATCACCCATGAGCTATCACTCATCGAGGTCGCAGGACGCGTCGGCCTCTTTCATTCAATCATGGACACGGTCCCGGCCTGGTTCGATGAGGGTGTCGCAGTGGTGGCATCGGATGCGCCGGAATTTACCGCACTGGCAAGCGCTAACCAGAACGGCTGCCTGACCAAGCCCACCGATGATATGCCCGCGGATAGGACTCAATGGACCGAGGAGGCCAGCCAGTACCCATTCATTTACGCACAGGCTGGATGCCGGGTGGCGGAGTGGATGGCGACACGGGGCGGCGGCAGTGCAGTAAGCCGACTGCTGGCACGGGTGGCGAATGGCGAACCGTTCGATAGGGCGTATGCTGAACATTAGTAGCCGGCTACTCCCGATGGTCGTACCATAACAGGTCATTAATTTAGGAACGGATAGTGCCTGATAAAGAACATCTGAGTTTCGAAGGCGGCTGCACCTGTCGGGCGGTGCGCTATCGTATGACCGGCACGCCGCTGTTCGTGCACTGTTGCCATTGCCGCTGGTGCCAGCGCGAGACTGGCGCTGCTTTCGCCCTTAACGCCATGATCGAAGCTGACCGGGTAGTGTTGCTGCATGGCATGCTGGAAGTCATCAACACCCCGTCCAACAGCGGCAAGGGCCAGAAGATCAGCCGCTGTCTGGTTTGCAAGGTCGCACTGTGGAGCAATTACGCCGGCGGCAGTGATGCCATCCGCTTCGTGCGGGTCGGCACCCTCGATGAACCGGACCGTTTCCCGCCGGATATCCATATCTTCACCTCATCCAAACAGCCGTGGGTGGTGCTTCTGGAAACTACACCGGCGGTGCCTGAGTATTACGACCGCAAGATCTATTGGCCGAAAGCCAGTATCGAACGGCGCGCAGCGCTGCTGGCGGCTGCATCCAAGCACTGACGCGCGCAACACACCCGATAGACTCAGTCCAGCATCTGCCCACGCCACACCGCGCGCGTTGCGCTATGCTTTGAGTACTGCATGGAGGAGGGCAAAGCCATGAGACTTTCAGATGTGCTGGATTCCAAGGGCTGGGAGACTGTGGTCACCAATGAGAACGTGACTGCTACGGAAGCCGTCAAACTCATGTGCGACAAGCATGTGGGCGCGGTGGTCATCACCGACGCCAAAAGCCAGGTCGGCGGCATCCTCACGGAGCGCGATATCCTGCGCTGCTACGCCGAACACGGCAACAAGCTCGGTGAGATGCGGGTATCCAAGATCATGACCCGCAAGGTGGAGACCGCAGCGCCCGACGCCAGCGTCGACGAGATGCTCAACACCATGACCAACAAGCGCATCCGCCACATCCCGGTAGTGCGCGGCGGCAAGCTGGTGGGCATCGTCTCAATCGGTGACATGGTGAAGGCCATGCTGCAGGAGAAGATGCAGGAAGCAGATTCGCTGCGCGAATACATAACATCCTGATGGACAGTTTCTGGCTGCACCACGGCCTGTGGTTCATCGTCTTCATGTGTTTCTTCCCGCGGTTGACGCTGTTGTTCTCCAGCGTGCCGCTCGGCGGCCTGTTGTGGTGGCTGGGCTGGATCTTCGCGCCGCGCCTGTTGGTGGCAATCCTGGCGACCTATAACTACGGGCATACCAATATCATCCTGTGCGTGCTGGCCTGGATATGGGCATTTGCCGGAGAGGGTACTGAGAAGACCGTGGTGGTCAGGACTGTGCGCTGAAATGATTGGCATCCGCTAAACATGCAGCGTACCGTAGCCGTCGGGATCCAATGCCCCTACTGCGGCGAGACCGTGGAGATCAGCGTGGATTGCTCGGTGGAGCATCAGCGCTATATCGAAGATTGCCAGGTGTGTTGCCGGCCCATGGATATCACGGTCGCCATCGATGGCGACGGTGAACCGAGCGTCGCAGTCTCTCGGGATGACGACGTCTGAGCTCAGCCCTGTCTGATGCTTGTCTGGCGGGGATTGTTAAGGGGTTTCGTCGCGCGGTATGGGTGGTATGCCGTCGGCAGGTTGCGCTGCCTCTTTCTTGGCGAGTTTCTTCAGTCGCTTGTCTTCCTGCTTCTTCTGCCTGGCCAGGTCACGCTGACGCTTGTCGAACTTGTAATTGGCTTTGGCCACGATGTTTCCTTATGCTGAACCTGCAGTATAGGCTTATTTCAGCGGTCTTGCCGTGCACACTACGGCGGCCAA
>JAJYBN010000044.1:0-5777 GCA_021779005.1 Pseudomonadota bacterium | reverse complement strand
CAACTGTAGTCTCGAGGTATCCGACAGGAATCGTGTAAGTGGGCCTGCTTGTCGCAGCAGAGTAGGAGATTCAGATCAGCATGTGCGGTCGATATACCAGCCGGTTCAGTGACAAACAGAACCTGCCCGCGGGCGTGGCGAAGGTGCCTCACTTCAAAGCACGCTTCAACATCGCACCGCAGCAGAACGCGCCTATCATCAGGATACTGGATGGCAAGCCGGGCTTCGCGGAACTGCGCTGGGGCTTTCGGCCGTCCTGGCTCAAGGACAAGAACAAGGTACAGATCAATGCGCGCGCCGAGACGCTGTTCACCAAACCCATGTTCAAGCACAGCGCCATTCACCGGCGCTGCCTGGTGCTGGCGAGTGGCTGGTACGAATGGCAGCAGGGCGAGGACGGCAAGCAGCCCTATGTATTCCACCTCAAAGCCGATCCGCTGTTCGCATTCGCCGGCATCTGGACGCGCTGGCATACGCAGGGCGAGGAACAAGCAGACAGCGACAGCTACGCCATCGTGACCACGGGCGCCAATCCCGTGGCTGCGCCGGTACATCGACGCATGCCGGTGGTGCTGACGAAGGAAGCCTGTGAGACCTGGCTGGATGAAACCGCTCAGGATGTCAAAGATTTGTCGGCACTGCTCATGCCTTATTCCGGAGATGATCTGCAGACGTATCCGGTGAGCACCTACGTGAACAGTCCGCTGCATACCGGCGAGGAATGCATCAAACCCTTGTAAGACGCGTCGATATCCGAGCCCAACCACAGCGGACCGGCGGATTCCATGCATCGGCGTCAGGTATGCTTGGCCTGAAAGCCGACTGCGGGTAAAGTGCGGGACTTCGCGCCGGGCGACAGCCGGCAAAATCAGCCAGGACCAGGAGCCCCGTGATGATCCGCACCCTGATGTTCGCATTTGCCGGCATGCTGGCTTCGGCCTCGATTCCGGTTTCCTCCGCGCTCGCCGATGAGGACATGACTATGGTTCCGCCAGCCGCTACCGCACAGGCCAACCCGCTCTTGACCCCCAGCACCCTGCCTTTCCACGCGCCACCGTTCGACAGGATCAAGGACAGCGATTTCCAGCCGGCCTTCGAGGCCGGCATCAAGCAGCAGTTGGCGGAAGTGGACACGATCGCCAACGACCCGGCGCCCGCCAGCTTCGAGAATACTCTTATGGCATTGGAGAAGAGCGGGCAGTTGCTGACCCGAGTGGAGCAGGTTTTCAACGGGCTCACGAGCGCAAATACTGATCCAGTACTTCAGAAGGTGCAGGAAGAGATGGCGCCCAAACTGGCGGCTGTCCAGGATGCCATCTTTCTGAACGACAAGCTCTTCAAACGTGTCGAGAAAATCTACGCTGAACGCCACTTGCTGAAACTCGATCCCGAGTCCCATCGCCTGATCGAGTATTACCACCAGCAGTTTGTGTTAGCGGGCGCCAAACTGTCCGATGCCGACAAGGCCAGGCTCAAGCAACTCAACGAGGAAGAAGCCACACTCAGTGCCAGGTTCGTCAACCAGTTGCTGGCTGCCAACAAGGCTGGTGCGCTGGTAGTGAGTGACAAGGCCGAACTTGCGGGCCTTTCCGAAGACGAGCTGGAAGCGGCAGCGCAGGCCGCCAATGCCCGTGGTCTGGAGGGCAGATGGGTGATCCCGCTGCAGAACACCACCCAACAACCCGACCTGCAGTCACTCTCGGACCGTGCCACCCGCGAGAAGCTGTTCGAGGCTTCATGGATCCGTGCCGAACGCGGCGATGCTAACGACACGCGCGCCACCATCGCGCACCTCGCCCAGCTGCGCGCCGAGCAGGCCAAGCTTCTGGGCTATCCCGACTATGCGACCTGGAAGCTACAGAACCAGATGGCGAAGACCCCGGCACATGTGGAACAGTTCCTCGACCAGCTGATTCCTCCCGCCACTGCCAAGGCCACGGCGGAGGCCGCAGATATCCAGGCGCTCATCGACCAGCAGCATGGCGGGTTCGAGCTCGAAGCCATGGACTGGGATTTCTACGCGGAGCAAGTACGCAAGGCGAAATACCATCTGGATGACGCCGAGATCAAGCCGTACTTTGAACTTAACCGGGTACTGACAGATGGCGTGTTCTACGCCGCCAATCAGCTATACGGGCTGACGTTCAAGGAACGCCACGACATCCCGGTGTATCAGAAGGATGTGCGTGTGTTCGAAGTCTATGACAGCAACCGCAAGCCGCTGGGCTTGTTCTATTGCGACTACTTCAAGCGCGACAACAAGACAGGCGGTGCCTGGATGGACAACTTCGTCACCCAGTCGAAGCTGCTGGGCCAGCAATCGGTGATCTACAACGTGACGAATTTCCCCGAACCACCACCCGGGAAACCCGCACTGCTCAACATCACCCAGGTCATCACCCTGTTCCATGAATTCGGCCACGCTCTGCATGGGTTCTTCGCCGACCAGGAATATCCGAGCTTGTCGGGTACTGCCGTGGCGCGCGACTACGTGGAATACCCCTCGCAATTCAACGAACACTGGGCGCTGAATCCGAAGGTGCTGGCGCATTACGCTTTCAACTACAAGACTGGCGAACCCATGCCGCAATCGCTGGTGGACAAGATCAAGAAAGCCGAGTTTTTCAACAAAGGTTATGACATGACGGAGATGCTGGCTGCAGCCGAGCTGGACATGCAATGGCACACCCTGCCGGCGAACGCGCCGCTGCAGGACGTGGACAAGTTCGAGACTGCGGCCCTGCAGAAGACCCATGTGTACATGCCGCAGGTGCCGACGCGCTACCGCTCCAGTTATTTCATGCATATCTGGGGCAATGGCTATCAGGCTGGCTACTATGCTTATCTGTGGACCCAGATGCTGGCGGATGATTCCTATCAGTGGTTCCTGGATCATGGCGGACTCACGCGTGCCAACGGCCAGCGTTACCGCGACCTGATCCTGTCACGCGGTAACACCGAGGATTACGCCCGTATGTTCCGCAATTTCTACGGGCATGATCCCCAGATTGGTCCGATGCTAAAATACCGCGGCTTGAGCGGCAGCTGAATATGCTAGTCATATCAGAATGACCCACGCCGTTCAGATCCCGGTACCATGCATGGTTGAGACGAACCATGAAAGCACGAGGATTGTCGTTGTGGGAATTTCCGCTACGGGCAAAGATGGTCGTGATGTGGCACTGATGGGGACTTAACCGGTTTTCCGTTTACGTGGGCATTGGTTAGGGGCCGCCCTGTGAGGCAATCGGTCTTGGCTGGGTACTGTCCGGATGTACCCCTATAGATCTTCCACTTGTACAGGATTACGTCGCATTCTTTATTCTGACTGTAGCCGCATAGTGTTGCGTGCGCATCTGCCAGCTTTATTAAATCGCGTTAATATACCGCGAAGGACTTCTTATCCGGTCAACCTTGGGCATAAACTGACGTTACTGTCCCTTAGAGCTTTAAATAGGAGGATGTGCCATGAAACGGTTCACCCGTCTAATGATCATAGCCGCTGTTCTGGCCGTCCCGATGCTGGCGACACCCCTTGCCAGCCTTGCACAGGTCAGTGTCGGCATCAGCGTATCCTTCGGCCCGCCACCCTTGCCGTACTATCCACAACCCTATGCACCTGGACCCGGGTATATCTGGACGCCCGGTTATTGGGGCTACGGCCCTTATGGATATTACTGGGTACCAGGGACTTGGGTAATCGCACCTGCCATTGGTTTGCTTTGGACCCCGGGTTGGTGGGGTTGGGACGATGGTTTCTATAGTTGGCACCGCGGTTATTGGGGCCCGCAAGTGGGCTTTTACGGCGGTATCAACTACGGCTACGGCTATACAGGCAGGGGCTATGAAGGCGGCTATTGGCGTGGGCGGGATTTCTACTACAACAGCGCGGTCAACAATGTAAATCCTGCTTACGCTCGCTACGCTTACGATCGACCAGTGAGCTATCACGGAGAAGCCAGCCGTGTCAGCTATAACGGCGGCGAGGGCGGCATCCGCTTCCAGCCGACACCCGAGCAGATGGCCTACGCCCGTCAGCAGCATACCTATGCGACCCCTGCACAGATACAAGCGCAGCGCCTTGCTAAGGAGAATCCCGCACAACGGTTCTCGATGAATCATGGCAGACCCGAGATCGCAGCCACGGCCCGGCCGGGCAAGTTCAACGGTCCAGACGTGGTGCGCATGAACAAGGCACGGAACTCCTATGATTACAAACCGGGTAAGCAAAAGATCACCGGCAGCCGGGTCGGTAGTCCATTACCCCAGAAATCCTGGCCAGTGGAGGGCCCGAGGCGACCGGGGCAGACTATGAATCGGAATGAAAATCGGGGCGGTGCAGGACCTGGGGTGCAGGTCGAAAATCCCTATGTCAGGCAACCAG
Organism: Pseudomonadota bacterium; assembly: GCA_021779005.1. Classification (GTDB taxonomy): domain Bacteria; phylum Pseudomonadota; class Gammaproteobacteria; order Natronospirales; family REEB76; genus REEB76. The sequence goes on along the minus strand of JAJYBN010000044.1, from coordinate 1,393 downwards.
AGTTACGCAGACAGCGTCCCAATGCCTACCCGGAATCCAGACGCCCTCCGCCACGTAACACGAAAGAAGACGATCATCGGCCACCACCCCGCTGAAAAAACTTTTTTAAACCAGCCGATGCTTAAAGCATCGGCTGGTTTAACCTTGGCGCCGATTCAGCAAGCACCCAGTCCCTGGGTAGAACCCGATCCAGGCATAGCCGTTACTGTGCCTGCGACACAGCCTTTCAGGACGGATCTGCGGATTCCAGCCGTTGCCGCTGCCGCAATGCCGGGAACCACCACATCCACAGCCCCACGACGATGAGCGTACCAATGCCACCGATGAGGGTGGCGGGTATGGTGCCGAACCAGGCGGCGGTGACGCCGGATTCGAATTCACCCAACTGGTTCGAGGTGTTGATGAAGATCGCATTGACGGCGCTGACGCGCCCACGCATCTCATCCGGAGTCTCCAGTTGCACCAGAGCCGAGCGGATCACCATGCTGATCATGTCGAGAGCGCCCAGACCGATGAGCGCCAGCATCGATAGCCAGAAGGACCTTGAGAGTGCGAACACGATGGTGGCGATACCGAAACCCGCCACCGCGACAAACATGATCTGGCCGACGCGTCGTTTGAGCTGACTATGTGCCAGCCAGATTCCCATGGAAAGCGCACCCACAGCCGGTGCAGCGCGCAACAGACCCAGGCCCCAGGGTCCAGTGTGCAGGATGTCGCGTGCGAAGATCGGCAGCAATGCAGTGGCACCGCCCAGCAATACCGCAAACAGATCCAGTGAGATGGCGCCGAGGACCACGGGTCGATGGCGTATGAAAGTGATGCCGGCAAACACGCTACGCAGGGTCGGCGGTTCGCGCGGCACACGCGGACGGTCGGTCTTAAGCCGCCACATCAGAATAGACGCTGTCAGATAGAGTAAACCCGAGACGCTATACACCACACCAGGTCCGGCCAGGTAAAGAAAACCACCGAGCGCGGGACCGATGATCATCGCGGACTGCATGGCTGATGAGCTGGCGGCCATGGCGCGTGGATAGAGCGCGATAGGCACCAGGCGCGGGAGCAGTGCCTGCAGCGTGGGGAACTCGAAGGCCTTGGCCACGCCGATGACGAATATCAGGCTGAGTATGGCGGTTTCCTGGAACCAGTGCAGGAAACTGCCGATAGCAAGTAAAACAACCGCCAGGCCTTCTACCAATTGGCAGATGAGTACCACGCGTTTCCTTTCATAACGGTCGGCCACATGACCGGCTACTAGCGCCAGGGTGATCGAGGGGACGAACTGCACCAGGCCGATCATGCCGAGATCAAACGCCCGGTGGGTCATGGAGTATATCTGCCAGCCCACCGCTACCGACAGCATCTGGAAGGCAAACCCGGAAGCACCGCG
>JAJYBN010000043.1 GCA_021779005.1 Pseudomonadota bacterium | reverse complement strand
GCCTGCTATGGTCGATCCCTGTGCCGCAGCCAGTCACGGCGACATCGCCACTGCTGAATTGGGGCGTATTGTTCCTGGCTGTGGCTCTGCTGTATTACTTCGCGCTCGCCTGGCGTTTGGCGATCGGCATGGCAGTGGTGATGCTCATAATGATCGCCATCGTCTACGGCGCGAGCCGGTCGCCCGCCAGCCTGTGGCTGGTGTCGTTGAGCGTATTCGTGATCGCCTGGATCGGCCAGTTTATCGGCCACAAGGTCGAGGGACGCAAGCCATCGTTCTTCAGGGATATCCAGTTCCTGCTCATCGGCCCACTGTGGCTGATGGCATTCATCTACCGGGGCCTGCGCATCGCCTACTGATTTTTCAGCGCCACCTGCTTCACGGCTTCGGCCACCTCCAGATGCACGGCTTTATCCAGTACATGCGGCAGCAGTTCATCGGGTGGCGCCAGTTCCGAAAGTTTGCTGGCAGCCGCCAGATACATTTCATTGGTAAAACACTTGGCACGCGCATCCAGGGCGCCACGGAACAGCGCGGGGAACCCCAGGGCATTGTTGACGCTGCGGCCATCGGTGGCGAAAGCTGCGCCGCGTTCCAGTGCGACACGCGGCTCGATCTCGGCTTCCGGATTCGAGAGTGCGAATATGAGCTGGCCCTTGCGCACCATCTCCGGCTTGATGAGTCCCTTGACGCCGGTGGTGGCGATGACGATATGCGCTTGCTGCATCAGTTCCGCAAGCGTTGCGCGTTTGCCACCCAGACGTTCCAGTTGTGTTAATGCGTCTTCGCGTACGTCGGCGCCCACTACCTGTTTGACCCCGTAGCGCAACAGCAGGCTGGCGATACCGATACCGGCGGCGCCCAGACCGATCTGACCCACGATGGAATGCTTGAGATCCTGATGCACGCGCCGGCTGGCGGTCAGCATCGCCGCCAGGGTCACGACCGCGGTGCCGTGCTGGTCATCCTGCATCACCGGCTTGTTGAGCTTCTTTATCAGCGCGGCTTCGATCTCGAAGCATGCGGGGGCAGCGATGTCCTCGATATGGATGGCGCCAAATGACGACTCGATAGCCAGCACCGCCTCGATGACCTTCTGCGGTTCGGTATCGGTGAGCAGTATCGGCACACCGGATATGCCGACAAACTTGGCATAGATCATGGCTTTGCCTTCCATCACCGGCAGTCCAGGCAGCGCACCGATATGTCCGAGGCCGAGTATGGCGGTGCCGTTGGTGATGATGCCCACGGTGTTCCCCAGGTTGGTGTAATCCCAGACCCGCTCCGGGTTTTTCTGGATGGCGAGGCACACCCGCGCCACGCCTGGCGTGTACAGATCGCGTAGCTGCTGGATGGAGTCCAGCGCGACTTTGGAGATGGTCTCGATCTTGCCGCCGCGATGCCGGTCGAAGACCCGGTCGGAGCGTCCCAGCAGCCGTGCATACGGCAGCTCGGCAAGCCGCGCATACAGCTGTTCGCCAGCGGCCTCATCCATCTCCACGGTGATCTCCCAGACACTCTTGTCCTGGGTGCGGCGCACCAGCGTGATGTGGTCGATGACGATGCCGCACTCACCGATGGTGATGAGGATACGGCCCAGGTTGCCGGGCTGGTGCTTGGATTCGATGATTAGGATTTCAGGTACTTGCATGGTGATTTCACATCGCCAGACGATGCTTTTATGTTGCTCTCAATGTGGGCCAGATGATGGAATGATTCGCGATCAAACGTAGCTATATTATGCGCGCATACGCCGTAACGGTTTCTTGCCGGGCTTGAAGGTTTTGATTTTGCCCCCCAGGGATAGCGCCAACCCATCACTGAATGCCTGCATGGCGTGTTCCGGTTCACCCAGGGACTTGAGCAGTCTGCCCAATTCATCATAGGCTTCCGGCCGGCCGCCCAATACGATGCTGGACTCCAGATAACTGCGCGCCTTGCCCCAGAGTTTGGCCACCACGCACAGACGTCCGGCGGTCAGCAGTAATGCGGCGTTCTCACCTTTCTCGGACAGCCAGTCTTCCACGCGTGCCAGCTGGCGTATCGGATCATCAGCGCGCGTCTGTCCGTAGAGCACCACCAGCTCTTCATCCCAATCGGACTTGAGCGCATCACGGGCGATGCTTTCCGCGGTCTTGTATTCGCCGAACTTTATCAAGGCCTGGACATAGGCACGCACCACTCTGATATCGCTGCGCAAGCGCCGCGGCATGTCGCTCCACAGGATGGTTGCTTGTGCGGCGCCGGAATTGGCATTCAGGCGTTCCAGCAATGCGCACACCGCCTGTGTTTCCAGGCGGTCTATCTCCGTGCGTGGCATGACGTGCAGCTCGCGCAGTTTCGGGATCAATGCCCGCAGCGGCATCCAGTCGCCGAGCCTCTTATAAAGACGGGCCAAGAGCTTCAGACCGTACGCATGCTTGGGATCCAGTTCCTGCAGATGCCGTAGCGTGGCCAGGGCCTGTTCGTACTGGCGATGGGCGATCTGCAGTTCAGCCTGGGTGAGCAGCACCGCGAGATGTGCCGCCGGCACCTGTTCATAGGCGCGCCGCAGGTAATCATCGCGGCGTTCGTGAGCGCCCTGCATCTGCGCGGCACGCGCTGCAGCGATATAGGTGATGAGCGGCACCTTGCTGTCGGCAGCGTGGCGCATGAGATGGCGCTCGCTGTCGCTCCAGCGGCCTTCGGCCAGATCGATGAGCCCGCGGATGGAAGAACGGCGCGCGCGCAGTTCACGGCGCCGTTCCAGGGCTGCGCGCAGGCGTCGCGGGAAAGACCACAGCTTCACCACCAGAGTGGTGAGCAGGTACAGAGAAAAGAAAACGAACAGTATCAGCACCATCAAGGTGCCGAGCGACATCTCCACACTGGTGCGGTGCCAGGAGAGCAACACGTAACCATTGTCCACATCGAGTGCGCCCGCGATGATTACGGCAGCGAGCGTTGCCAGCAGCAGGAAGAAAGCGTATTTCATGGCGCCTTTTCCCGGCCCGGTTCCGTATGCCGGAGCAGGGTCAAGGAAGCGGAGATATCCGGCAGTGGCGGATTGATCTGCTGTTGCTGCATGTTCGCGAGTGCGTCGATGGCGGCTTTTACACCGCTGTCCTGGGTATTGAAATAAGCTTGCAGCCAGCGGCCGGCCATCTGTGCGCTACTTTGGAAGGCGGCGGCGTTGCGTTCCAGCAAGGCCGCGCGGGCTGCGGCCAGACGCAGCTGCAGGTTCTGTCGCAGGAAATATTCCTGCTGGGGTTCCAGCAACGGTTCGATGCTGGTCTGGCGGTGGTGCACCGTGAAGATATCCTTGACGAGCCGTTCGAGACCGGCCTTGAAACGTTCCCAGAGTGTCGATGTCGGCTGCACGCCGTTGTTGGAATGCTGCCCTGGGACATAGCGCTCCGGCGCCACACGTCGCAGCGGCCATTGCGATACCGATTCACTGAGGCTGGTGAGGATGGCGGCCATGCCGGTCACATCGGCCTGCGGTACGGCACGCAAAGCGGTTTCTTCACGGGCGATCTGTTGACGCACCGGGACGAGCTGCGGATCGGACAGCAGTTTCAGTCGTTCATCGGCACTGGCGAGCGCCTTGAGCGCCAGAACGGGATCAGCATTGAGCTGTACCTGATCATTGGCGGCCATCAGCAAGCTGGCCGCTTCGGCTTTTATCCAGGCATCACGCCCCTGCTCAGAACGCCGTTTCAGGTCAGTGAGCGCCGCGCCCATGCTGTCCAGCCGGTCGCTGAAAGCCTTAAGCATCTGCTGGGTGGTGCTGATGTCGTTATCCAGTTCACTGCGTGGTGCGGCTGATTGCGCCAGCGCGTCCAGCTGCTGTTTCTGGGTTTGCAGGCCGGCGTTCAACAACGCCACCTGGTTGCGGTATGCACGTTGGAAGTAAATCCAGCCGGCGATCACCAGGATCAGGGCCACGATCGCCAGCAGCAGTGCCAGCCAGCCGGTCCAGTGCGGTTTGCGGATCATGTTTGCGGGCGTGACTTTCACCATGTTTTTTCCCGGACCGCGGTCCTCACCCGTTTCATGCGCGCTCATGCTCTCTCCTGTGCTTGCGTTGTTCACGCCCCGTGCGTGTCCACCATTGCACCAGGGCCAGAACCAGTGCGCGGTCACTGGCATCCGCAGCGACCACCGGCCGGCGGCGGATGCCCAGGGCACCTGCCAGTTTAATCACCCGTGCGCTGGATACCAAAAGTTGCGCGGAACGCAGGTACGGCGTGAGCGCCGGACTCAGCATGCGATCCAGATTGAGCAGCGCCTCGCGGCTGGTCACGGCAATGGCGTCGATCTTGCCTTCACGGAACCAGCGGCCGAGTTCGCTGTGGTCAAGGCGCGGCACAGTACGGCGATAGACCTCGGCGTAATCCACGTCCGCACCGCGTTCCTCCAGGGTCTCGGCCAGCAATTCCCGTCCACCTTGGCCGCGTACGATCAGGATACGTTTATCGTCCACATCATTCAGTGACTTGAGTTTCAGCAGCGCCTCGCTGTTGGTGCCATCGCGGGGCAGCATATCGGGTTTGCGGCCATGCGCGATGAGTGCACGCGCCGTGCCCGGGCCGATGGCTGCCAGTTTCAGTTTCGGCGGCAGGGCGCTGAAATCCAGGTAATCGGCAGCGTAGTCCACGGCATTGGGGCTGATGAAAATCATGTAGTGGTAGCGCTCCAGCCGCTTGAGACAGGCATCCAGTTCTGCCGAGGCCGTCACCGCCTGGATTTCAATGGTGGGGAAATGCAGCACCTCAGCGCCTTTGCTTTCGAGGCGTGTCTTGAGAGCTTCGCCCTGGTGCAAGGGCCGGGTGATGACGATGCCCGTGTCCTTCAACGGTCGTGGAGCGGCCACGGTTACGGACCCGTTACCTGGCGCAGCACTTCAGCGGCGCCCCGGCCCAGCATATCCGCAGCCAGCCGGCGGCCGAGAACCTCGCCCTCCGTAGCAGGACCCTGGATCTCGCCTTCCACCACCCGGCTGCCATCCGGCAGTCCCACACGGCCGCGCAGCCTGAGTGTCTGCGCATCGAGTTCTGCATAACCTGCTATCGGCAGGTTACAGCTGCCGGACAGTCCCTGATTCAGGGCCCGTTCTGCGAGGGTGCGCTGCCAGGTGGGCGCATGGTTGAGTTGTGCGAGCACGTTGCGGGTCTCCTGATCAGCGCTACGGCATTCGATTCCGATGGTGCCCTGGGCGATGGCTGGCAGGCTTACCTGCACGTCCAGTACGGCGGTGATTTTGTGCGCAAGTTGCAGCCGCTTCAATCCTGCCACTGCTAGGATCACGGCATCGTAATCCCCCTGCTCCAGCTTCCTGAGCCGCGTGTCCACGTTGCCGCGCAGCGGCAGGATGCGCAGGTCCGGGCGATGTTTCAGTAGCTGGCATTGGCGGCGCAGGCTGGAGCTGCCCACGCGGGCCCCTGGCGGCAGCGCCGTCAACGACGTCCAGTGGAGCGACACGAAGGCATCCCGCGGGTCTTCACGCTCCAGCACCGCGGCGATCATGAAATTCGCGGGTAACTCCACCGGCACGTCCTTCATGGAATGCACCGCGAGATCGGCGCGCTGGTCGGCGAGCGCAGTCTCCAGTTCTTTTACGAACAACCCTTTTCCGCCGGCCAGGGCCAGGGAGTCCTGCAGGTTGCGGTCACCCTGGGTGGTGAGTGGCAGCAGTTCGATGGGGCGCGGCGCCGCCAGCGTCTGCAAGCGTGCCGCCACATGCCGCGCTTGCCACAAGGCCAGCGCGCTGTTGCGTGTCGCGATACGGAGAGGTTCGGGAGGCATCGATGGGCAGCGGCCAAAAGGGCGCTAATCGTAGCAGGAATGTGCCAGCGGTTTAACGGGCGTTGCGCAGGTGGGCGCGCACATCCGCCACCATGCGTCGGCTGACTTCCACCGGTTCGGTACGCCCGTGCAGATAAACATGGAAATGCCCGTCCTCGCTCTTCTCCAGGCTGCGGACCTGCGACATCGCCACCAGCGCATTGCGGTGTACACGGATGAAGAGTTTGGAAAATTCTTTTTCCAGGTCCTTGAGGGCTTCGTCGATCAGCAATTCGCCCTGGCTGTGACATACGGTCACGTACTTCTGGTCGGCGATGAAGCACTGGATGGTGTCCACTGGCACCACATGCAGTTTATCGCGGACACGAGCGCAGATATGGTGGCGTGCCTCATGTTCGGTCTGTTCCGACAGCTGGCTGAGCTGTACGCGGTTAAGGCGGCCGGCGTTCGCAAGCGCCGTGGCGAGTTGCGCCTGACGCACGGGTTTCAGCAGATAGGCGATGGCGCGGGTGTTGAAGGCCTCGACCGCGAATTCATCGTAGGCAGTGGTGAAAACGATCGCCGGCGGATTATCCAGCCCCGCCAGATGGCGAGCCGTCTCCAGTCCATCCATCACCGGCATGCGGATATCCAACAGCAATACATCCGGTTGTGCCGTTTCCCAGAGTCGCAGTGCATCGCGGCCATTGGCGGCCTCACCCACGACTTCACAACCGGGGATTCCGGCAAGCAGGCTCTTGAGACGTATGCGCGCCGGTGTTTCGTCGTCGACCACCAGAACTTTCATGGTGCGAGTTTCTCATAGGGGAAACGCACACACACGCGATAGAAACCGTCGGTACTGGTGACGTCCAGGCTGGCGCGTCCCGGCCAGGCCAGCATCAGTCGCTGGCGCACATTTTCCATGGCCATCTGGTTGCCATGCCGCCGGGGGGCGTTGGCAGGCGGCAGTGGATTGACGATCTCGATGTTCAGGGTATCGGCATCGCGGGTGCCGCGGACCTCGACGGTCCCGCCCTGGTGCTGGGTCTCAATGCCGTGGTAGATGGCGTTCTCCAGCAGCGGCTGCAGCAGCAGTTGCGGCATATGCGCATCCGCAGGCAAGCCATCGGTCTGCCAATCCACCTTCAGGCGGTCACCGAGGCGCAGTTCCTCGATACGCTGGTACTGCTGGGCCATGGCGATCTCTTCGGCGAGCGTCACCGTGGGGCTGGTCTTCTTGAGGCTGGCCCGGAAAAGGTCTGCCAGATCCATGATGGTGTGCTCCGCCAGTTCCGGGTCACTGCGGATCAGCGAGGCGATGGTGTTGATGCTGTTGAACAGGAAATGTGGATGGATGCGCGCCTGCAGCGCCTCGATACGGGCACGCGCCTCGCGCTGCACGTTGCGCTTCCACTGATACTGCACGTAGAAATAGCGTAGCAGCAGGCCGCTGACAATGATGCAGATTAGCAGGTTGCGCAGTACGAAACCGGTATGGTCCAGTGGCATGAAGGCCTGGCCGATGCCGGTGTAACTGGAGATCTGGAAGGCGATCTCGCTCAACACCCCGGTGGTGATCAGCAATAACACGAAACTGGCGATCGCGGCCTGGCGCAGGGTCACACGCGCCAGGGGTTTGCGTGCTGCGCACAGTACCCCGGCGCTGGTCAGGCCAATCCATTGCAGGAACAGCGAGATACGCGCCAGATCCAGCCACAGGTTGATGCCCTCGCCGGGCAGGTGGCGGGCGATCACCAGCAGGAAGGCCACCAGTTCGGCGATCAGCACGATTACCAGTACCACCGGGCCGGAACAAAAATCCGGCAGGAAGAAATCCTCCGGGGTGTTCTGGGGGGGGCGTTGTGGCGCGGTCATATCTATCAGTGTGGCATGTCATCCCACGGTTGGGGAGAGCAGCGTCAGCCCTTGGGGATGTACAGCCCGCGCTTGAGCCGGTGCAGGGACGATATATCCTCATCGCCATGCCCGGATTCCAGTAGGCGCCGGTAGTGCAGCCGGGTCATCTCCACCACCGGCAACTGCACTCCGCGGGCCGCCGTCATCTGTTGCACGATCTTCAGATCCTTGTCATGCAGCGCCACCTTGAAACCCAGCGGATAGCGGCCCGCGGCCATATTCGGACCGCGGTGGCTCATGAACCAAGAGCCGGCTGCGCCACTGCCCACCACGTCGATGACCTTGTCCAGCGGCAGACCTTCGGCTTCGGCGAATGCCAACGCCTCGCTCACCGCCTGGGCGATGCCGGCCACGGCAATCTGGTTGACGGCCTTGGTGGCCTGGCCGGCGCCCACCGGGCCCATGAGCACCACGCGTTTGCCGAGGGCTCTCAATATCGGCTGGGCCCGTTCAAATACCTTGTCATCACCGCCGCACATGATGGCGAGCGTACCCTGCCTGGCGCCTTCGGTGCCGCCGGATACCGGGCAATCGAGAAAATCGATCCTGTTTTTTGCCAGCCGTTGCGCCGCAGTGCGTGCTGTCCCGGCACTGACCGTCG
>JAJYBN010000042.1:1441-8312 GCA_021779005.1 Pseudomonadota bacterium | reverse complement strand
CGAAACCCACGTGGATGGACAGTTCGTATGCGCACATCGCGCCGATGGCATCATCATCGCAACCCCTACCGGCTCCACTGCCTATGCCTTGTCAGGGGGTGGCGCGATCCTGCATCCCAGCGTGGATGCCGTCATACTGGTGCCTATCTGTCCACACGCGCTCGGAGATCGGCCCATCGTGTTGAAGGGTGATAGTAAAATCGAAATTATGATAAACGACACGCATGGTGGCGGTGCTCAGGTCAGCAGCGATGGGCAAGACACCCAGCCTTTGGCTGCCAATGACCGGGTACGCGTACAACGCTCTGCTGCCAGCGTAACTTTGATCCATCCATTTGGGCACGATTATTACCGGATTCTGCGCACCAAGCTCCATTGGGGGCGCGCACCGCATCAGACACGCAAGGATTGAATCTTCACATGCTGACGCATATCGCCATCCGCGATTTTGCAATCATTAATGCACTGGAACTGAATTTCACCACGGGCATGAGTGTGCTTACCGGAGAAACCGGCGCCGGCAAATCCATCCTGGTCGATGCCTTGGGACTTGTACTTGGGGACCGCGGCGATGCCGATGTTGTCCGGCATGGGGCAGAACGTGCTGAAATCACCGCTGAGTTTGATGTGCGCTCGCTGGCCGAGGTCAAAACATGGCTCAAAACTAATGATTTAATGGCCGATGACGAATGTATTCTGCGGCGCATCATCGGGCGTGACGGCCGCTCACGTAGCACGATCAATGGACGCAGCGCCCCATTGCAGCTGCTGAGGGAGTTGGGCGAACAGTTGGTCGACATCCATGGTCAGCATGAGCACCAATCTTTGCTGAGACCAGCGGCACAGCTGACACTGCTGGATGGCTTCGGGAAGCATGATCCATTGCTCGCCAGCATCGCCCGCCTATACGCTAGCTGGAAAAGCGCCCATGAACGCCTCGCGGTACTCCGCGCCGCCGCCCACAATCGTGACCAGCGCCTGGAACTCCTGCGTCACCAGGTCAGCGAACTGGAAGCCTTGGCCTTGCAGGCGGATGAAATACGCGGTCTAGATGAAGAACACCGGCGGCTGGCGAATAGCGGCAAACTGCTGGAGGGCGTCCAAGCCGCGTTGAATGGACTGTATGAAAACGAAGAAGGCTCAGCCTACAGCAGTCTGCATCAGGCACTGAATAACCTGACAAGCCTGTGCACACTGGACCCAAAACTCGAACCAATTACTGCAGCCCTGAATAGCGCGGAAGTTCAGCTTGCAGATGCCAGCGATGCGCTGCGTCATTATCTGCATAACACTGACATGGACCCGCAGCGCCTGGGATGGCTGGAGAACCGTCTCGGTGCCATACATGATCTGGCACGCAAGCATCACGTGGAGCCGGACGAATTGCCCGCTCTGCTCGACAAGCTGCGCACGGAATTACAAAGTGTTGAGAATGCCGAAGTAACCCTGAAAGAACTGGAAACAGAATTAGTCAGTTTGCGCAATGAATACAGCAAACATGCTGCGCAACTCAGCCGCCACCGCACTCAAGTAGCGTCAGACCTGGGCAAAAAAGTCACTACGGTCATGCAGGAACTGGGCATGCCTGGCGGGCGATTCGCCATCGACATAGCCAATGAGCCGGAACGCCTCTCTGCCAACGGCACAGATCGAGTTGAATTCCAGGTGAGTGCCAATAAAGGTCAACCATTGAAAGCACTGACAAAAGTGGCTTCCGGCGGCGAGCTCTCGCGTATTGCCTTGGCTATAGAAGTCGTGGCTGTTCAGGCCAGTACTATCCCCTCAATGGTCTTCGATGAAGTGGATGCCGGTATCGGCGGCGGTGTGGCCGAGATTGTCGGCCGCAGGCTGCGCAGCCTGGGTGAAAAACGTCAAGTGCTGTGTGTTACGCATTTGCCGCAGGTCGCATCCCAGGCGCACCAGCATTTCCGGGTAGTCAAGCTAGCCCACAGCCAGACAATCCTGACTAACGTCGAAGCATTGGATAAAAACAACCAAGTCGAGGAGCTCGCGCGTATGCTGGGCGGCGTAGAAATCACCGAGACCACGCGCAAGCATGCGCGCGAGATGATCGCGCGTGCGGGACAAAACGCCTGAACTTACTTGGATAGCGTCTTGTGGCAGCTGTTGCAGATGCCGTATAGATAGAGCGAGTGATCGGTGATCTCATAGCCTTTGGCTACGGCAATTTGCTTCTGGCGTTTTTCGATTTCGCTATCCATGAACTCATCTACCCGGCCACATTTCACGCACACGATATGGTCGTGATGGTCACCCTGGTTTAGTTCAAATACTGAGTGTCCACCCTCGAAATGATGGCGTGTAACCAGGCCTGCGGCCTCGAACTGGGTTAATACCCTGTATACCGTAGCCAGCCCGATGTCTTCGCCTGAATCCAGCAGTGCCTTGTACATATCCTCGGCACTCATATGGCGCCGGTCGCTGCACTCCAGTATTTCAAGGATTTTGACCCGCGGCAGTGTGACTTTGAGACCCACATTACGGAGTTCCTGGTTTTCAACAGCAGTTTTGTCCGGCATGTACTTCTCGTATCTGAACCAGTCAGGTATTATCCCCTACCCGTAAAGTAACGCAATGCAACCTGGTTAAATCACAACTTATGCGTTTAATTTCTTATGCGATTATCGTGACGACCTTGGCATTGGGCGCCTGCGTCTATCGCCCTGACATCAAGCAGGGTAACTTCCTCAAACCCGACATGATCGAGCAGATTAAACCCGGGATGAGCGAGGCACAAGTGCGCTTCGTGCTCGGTCCACCCATGGTCAAGGACCTCTTCCATGCAGACCGCTGGGATTACGTCTATTACAACGTGCCCAGCAGTCTCAACGGCGATCGCGCTGTCAGCGAACAGCATGTAGTGGTGATGTTCAAGGATGGCAAAGTTACGAGCGTCGAGCAAATGCATCCAGTTCAGCAGAAAGGTGGATGATCGGCTAGCTGTGTTTATTTAATTTTCCTTGAACCGCCCGCTCCCTGCGGGCCTGCTTGGGATCCCGGGTCAATTGCCGGTATATCTCCAGGCGCTGACCATGCTTAAGGATATAATCAGGTTTCACTGTCCGGCCAAGGATCCCGATGCTTTGGCACTGGAGATCAATCTCGGGAAATTTCTTTAACAATCCCGAGAACTCAAGTGCCGCGTGGGCCGTGACCCCTTCTACCAGTTCTAATGTGACCTGGTACTGCGCATCAGGCAATGCGTAGACCACTTCGATCAGTATCTTCTTATTGTTTACCATATAGATCAGTTGCGCGTCGCATGAAGGCACTTACCAGTGAATTGCATATCTCATGGAACACGGGGCCGGCCATCAGGTCGAGCAGCGTACCGGCAAATTCAAATTCCATCTTGAGCGTGATCTTGGATCCTGCCGAGTCGAGTTTCTCAAACTGCCAGTAGCCCTGCAGATGACGGAAGGGTCCATTCTCCAGGGAAATTGCAATCGAGCGCCCCGGTTGCATGGTGTTCAGTGTAGTGAACGCTTTGTGAAACCCTCCACGTGCCAGCTCCAGCCAGGCGTGCATCTCGGTATCGCTCTGTGACAGGACACGCGCACTGTGGCACCAGGGGAGGAATTCCGGGTAGCGTGCAACATCATTTACAAGGTCATACATGGACTCGGCCGGGTACGGCACCAAGGCGCTTTTGTTCACTGTGCGCATATCGGTAATTTGTCAGGGTGTTTGCCGTGAAATGACGTGCAGGTGCAATTTTGAGGGATTCACACCGATGCTACAACGGGTGACCGGTATAATCCCATGATGTCCAAGAAGACCGACGACAGGCCAGGCACGCCCACCATCGCGCTCAACAAGCGGGCGCGCTTCGATTATTTCATCGAGGACCGGTTTGAGGCCGGACTCGTCCTGCAAGGCTGGGAAGTCAAAAGCCTGCGGGCCTCCAAGGCCCAGATCACAGAAAGTTACGTGATGATCAAGAATGCTGAAGCCTGGCTGCTGGGCGCACATTTCGCACCGCTCAATACTGCGTCCACCCATATACATCCCGATCCCACCCGCACCCGCAAGCTGTTGCTGAACCGCGCGGAACTCCATCGCCTCATCGGCGCGGTGGAACGCAAAGGCTATACCCTGGTGCCACTGGCTCTGTATTGGAAAAAAGGCCGGGCTAAACTTGAGATTGGCCTAGCCAAAGGCAAGAAAGCCCACGACAAACGCGCCAGCGAGAAGGACCGCGACTGGAAACGGCAAAAAGACCGGTTATTGCGGCACACGTGAACTTGTCTGTGAGGTGTAGAATAGACTCTGACACTTTATGGGGGCGACAAGGTCTCGACGTGGGTCGCGAAACCCGAAGTGCATGCCGAGGTGCATGATTCCTCGTTAAACTGTCTTGCAACAACGCTAGTTGCGAACGATAGTAACTACGCCCTAGCCGCCTAATCCCGGCTAGCCGTTGACTGGAGCCGTGCTTGTGCGTCCAGGCCCTTCGAGGGCGTTCAACGGTCGTGTCTCACAAGATCGTGGTGTGGTGCATCCGGCGTCAAACCACTAAAACATACCGGACTCGCCGTCTGTTTTCCCTGCCCGTCGGGTAGCAGGCGGTTAAATCAAAGACGTGTGCTACGCATGTAGATCTGAGGGTGGAGCACTTGCGGACGCGGGTTCGATCAAGAGAAAAGTAGGTCGCCTTTGTCCGAGAGGACAAAGTGAAAACGGAGCTCACATCGGTGAACCCTGCAACCGTCACAAGACGGCATGGCAACGCCGAGGGGTAGGAAGAAGGCCAACTTCAGGCCTGCCCTGTAGAGACTCATAGGTCCGCTGAAGCCAACATGGCCGAGCGGACACTAGGATTCGGCCTTTGCGGCCGGATAACACGCTCCGCATCCTGCCCAGGCAGGATGAAGGCATAGTCCAGCCCGTCTCGAAAGAGATGGATAGGCTGTCCCGCCGCCTCCACCAACAAAAGCCGCCGACATGCGTCGGCGGCTTTCCCATTTCTTCAATGAGCCAGGAGCACTGGAAGCAGATACGGCGTATGCGAAAGCCAAGAAACTCAAATCGACCGACGCGGTTTACATCGCGGGCCTGGTAGACGGCGAAGGAACAATCACGCTCACTCGCGAACATGCTAACGAAAATCGCCGCTCGGTCGTCAGCATTAGTAATACTGAGTTACCCATTCTGTATTTCGTCAGAGACGTATGTGGTATTGGGAAAATTACCAGTAAGCGCAGAAATTCCGACAAGCATACGCCGAGTTATGTTTACAAGGTACAAATCGACAGGGTTAGTGATGGATCAAATAGCTCGTTATCGGCGATCATACAAATCAGCGTGTGCAAAACTGGCGCTAAAGAAATATCTCATACTCACGCTGCGAAATGGATGCTATACAGCAGAGCAATCCAAAGCACGCCGGTATTTTGAAAAGAAATTTTTGGAAATAGTGCCATAGACCAGATATTACGTATGTGTCCCGCCGGCCAGTATGCACCAGTTGCATGCCTGGAATACCCTTGTTGGTTAGGACATCTTTTAGCAGAAACGCCCGCCAATCATCAAAACCGTGCGTTCATGGTCAAAGCATTAATGTCCTGTTCGGTAACCCGACAAACGTAGCGAGCGAGTATCCGATGTACATGGATGTACAGGTGTGCGTGACCCTTGGAAGTCCCAGACGTGGGACAGGACATGGATGGCCGAAGGCGACCCGCCACCGCCACCATTAACTCAGCATTAAATGCGGTTCACGTCCGGTTACCCCACGCACCATCGAGTAAACTCATTTCATGGTAAGTGCGTTTAAGAATACGATGCAAGCGAAAATCTTCCATAAAAAGCATGCGCCGGCGGCCCTGGCGATACTGGCACTAGGCTTGGTGGGCTGCGCCTCGGTACCGAATCAGCCTGGCGCGTATCAGCCACAGATATATTACGGTGGCAGTGCCTATTATGGGTATGGCTACGGAGGCGGATACTCGCCCTGGGGATACGGTTACGGATACGGGTGGGGACCGGGCCTGGGATACGGGTTCTACGAGCCACCAGTCGTCATTGAAGGCGGTCAGCCCGTCGCTGGCGGCCCACACCCACCCCAAGCTTCACCAAGTGGCGGCACACCTCCTCCTCATCCGGGCGGGGGTGCGCCACCCCCACCGCCAAGGCCTCCGCCCATGTTCGGTTCCATGCACCATGGCTTCATGCCCCGGTGTCCGCATGGCAAGAATCAGTCCTGTCCTTGATTCTGCTCGGCATATCTCACCGCGGGGTCACAGCCTTGCCTCTCACATAAAATCAAATAAGGTCACCCTAGCGGTGGCCTTCTTGATTTTCGTGCCGGCGTAATGAGGTCATACATGTGTAACGGGTGAGATTCTGATGTACATGGATGTACAAGTGCTGCGCAACGCAGGATGCCGGAAGCGGCTAATGAACATAGAAGTGCTTGTGCGGCCCAACCATTGAAAGCCCCAATCGTAGGGAAAGCCCACAAGCGAATAATCGGGACGGTGGCAAAAACCTACCGAGGCGGCAGTTATGAACATCCGCGCTTCATACCTAGCCTTAATCTTAACAACCCTGCCTCTATTTCTGGGATGTGCCACTCACACACCTGCGCAATGTCTCGCTGAACAAACGGTTCAGGCGCAAGCTACAGCCCGGCAAGTGTCGATTTATCTGATGACTGGAATTAAGCATGTAATTAGCTTTCCGCCGCTGGATGCCGCCCGATGACCGCCAGCATCGGCAGCGAGATCAGTTGTAGCAACACCGCGACTATCACCAACCATACGGGTCCCAGCGCATATAACGCACCCAACATCACGCTACCAATGAACCAGGAAGCGCCGAATACGGTATCGAACAATCTAAAGGATAT
>JAJYBN010000042.1:0-1431 GCA_021779005.1 Pseudomonadota bacterium | reverse complement strand
CCGGCGTCAGTGACGCTACACCCGCACGGATGGTGCTTTCCTGCACGCCCAGTGCGGCACCCCACAGTGCCGCTCCAATCCAGATCCATATGGGATGTACCGCGAGAAACAGCAACGGCAGTGTCGGTAACGTCAGTAACGGCAATGCATACAGGACTCTCAGACCATGGCGGTCGAAGAAATGTCCGACAATCAAGGCGGCGACGGCATCAGTGCCCATGGCCAAGCCGAACAACACCGGTATCAATGCCGGTGTCAGGCGATGGGTTATCTGCAAGTGATAGGACACCAGGATGAAATGCGAGAAGCCCAGGACGGAGATAACCGCGAAGGCCATGTACAGGTAGTAACGCCTGTCAAACCGGGCGTGACTATCTTTCGTTTCGCGCGGTGCGGGTTCCGGCTCGATACCGCGCGCACGCCACAGGAAAAACAGCGCCAGCAACGCCGGCACTATCAGGACCGCAAACCCCATCCGATAGCCCGAATACGCCACCGCCGCCGCCACTAGCAACGGGCCAGACACTGCCCCCAGCTGGTCGAGAAATTCATGCAACCCAAAAGCATAGCCGTGACCCAACTCGCGGCCGGCACGCGACAGCAGCGCATCCTTGGCAGGATTGCGTATGCCCTTGCCGATGCGCTCCAGAAACACCAGCACGCCTGCCAGCCAAGCTACCGGCGTCAGCGCCAGAGCCGGTACCGCCAGCATATTCAGGGTATAACCCGCACCCATGACCTGCCAGTTGCGGCGTGTGCGGTCCACATAGCGGCCGGAGAATAGCCTTTCGGCATAACCCAGAAACTCACCCAAGCCCGCCACGACTCCGACAAAGACTGGCCCGGCACCCAGAACCGCCAGATACGGCCCGACGATGCTGCGGCCGCCTTCATAGGTACAATCCGCGAACAGGCTAACGATGCCAATGCTGATGACGAAGCGCAGTGCGCGGTTGCGCCGACCTTTGTCATCAATGATAGCGGCCTCCTGATTAAGCATTCAGATTCGGCAGCTTACGTAAATCTTGAGTGAAGCTGGTATTAGCCGTTGGTGTGGCACTGCACCGGCCATGACACTACGTGGCCAGTTGGAACCAGATCATCTAAAGTCGCAAGCGCGGCTTCGACAATCGCTGGTTCGTCGAAGAATTCGACAACCAGCGGTAGATGCACGTTTAATCTGAGCAAATCCGCAGAATGCACCTCGCCTTTGCGGCCAAAGCCAGCGATCCCCCTGAATACGGTGACGCCATGCACTTTGTGCCGATCGTGCAAGATGCTCATTATCTCGGATAGCAGATTTTTCTTCCGGCCTTGATCTGCTTCACTCAGATAGATCCTCACCATCAGCATGGCTTTCTGCATACCAGTCCTCCTACCTACAGGTTGCGGGCAAGATATACGCCACAGAACGCGGCAAGCAAGCCTGTT
>JAJYBN010000041.1 GCA_021779005.1 Pseudomonadota bacterium | reverse complement strand
CCTGGTCCGGGCTCCTGGTCTCGGTCCCGCCGGTTTGTCGACACTGCTGGCACGCTGCGGCTCGCTGGCCGGAATCTTCACCGCCACATCCCGTGATCTCTCGAGCCTCTCGGAAGATACCCGAATCTGGCTCGAACACCCAGATTGGGCAGCAACAGAGAAAAACCAGCGCTGGCTTGAACAAGCAGGTGCCACCCTGCTGCCCTATACCGATCCTACCTATCCCGCTCTGCTCAGACAGATTTCTGATCCGCCCATGGTCCTGTTCCTGCGTGGAGAGCTGAATCTTCTCAACCAGCCCCAGCTGGCCATGGTCGGCAGCCGCAACCCAAGCACTGAGGGCCGGCGCAATGCCGAGGAGTTCGCAGCCTATCTATCGCGTTGTGGTCTCAGCATCGTGAGTGGTATGGCCATGGGCATCGATGCTGCCAGCCACCGCGGCGCACTCAAGGGCGGCGGCGCGACTGTCGCCGTCTGGGGAACCGGTCTCGATAAACCCTATCCACCAAGTCATCGGGAGCTGGCGGAGGAAATCGCACAGCAGGGACTTTTGGTCTCGGAATACCTCCCGGGTACACCGCCTCTGCCACACAATTTTCCACGCCGTAATCGCATCATCAGTGGCCTGTCCGTGGGTACACTGGTGGTGGAAGCGGCACAAACCAGCGGCTCGCTCATCACTGCACGGCTCGCCAGTGAACAGGGCCGTGAAGTTTTCGCCATCCCCGGCTCTATCCATAATCCGCTGGCGCGTGGCTGCCACCGCCTGATCCGGGAAGGCGCGAAACTGGTGGAATCAGCCGGTGATGTTCTCGAGGAACTGGCGCCACTGCTGAAACTCGAACCCGCAAATGTGGTACAGACATTACCCATACCCGCGGATGCTGCAGATGATCCCGAGTACCGGCTGCTCTTGAATTCCATGGATCATGCACCCACTTCGATTGTCTCGCTGGTGGAGCGCACTGGATTGACGACCGACGTGGTTTCCTCCATGCTGCTGATGCTCGAACTTCAGGGCCAGGTGGAAGCGACGCCGGGCGGACATTATTCCCGGGTAACAAAGAGGCCGACGTCATGATGAAAGAGAACGTACTCGACGTGCTCATGTACCTGTTCGAAAACTATCTGGATGATGATGAGGAAGAAACCGAGACCGACCGAGAGTCTCTCACGGTAGAGCTGGAAGAAGCTGGTTTTCCAAAATCCGAGATCAACAAAGCCTTTGATTGGCTGGAAAATCTGGCGCACAATCCGCCAGTTTCAGAACCATCCCTCAACCGTAATGACGGATTCCGGGTGTATGCCGAACAGGAATTTACGCGCCTCACCACCGAGTGCCGCGGCTTCATCCAGTATCTGGAAAACATTGGCATACTGGAAGGCGCGCAACGCGAGGTTGTTATCGACCGCATCATGGCGCTCGAGAGCAACGAGATCGATCTCGAGCAGGTTAAATGGATCATCCTCATGGTACTGTTCAACCACCCTGGCCAGGAAGATGCCTACTCGCGCATGGAAGATCTGGTATTCGATGATGCATTTGGTGTAATGCACTGAGCGCTGTTGAATCGCCAGCCCGGTGGTTTATGTAGCTGCCACCGATGGTCGCATTAGTCCCCTGGACTTGCCGCCGCGATACGTTTTGTAGTATTGCTGGACATATTATGAGTGAAAACCTAGTCATAGTTGAATCCCCTGCGAAAGCCAAGACCATAAAGAAGTACCTGGGCAAGGGCTTCGAGGTACTGGCCTCGTACGGCCACGTGCGTGATCTGGTTCCCAAGGAAGGCGCCGTGGATACGGAGAATGATTTCTCCATGAAATACGCGCTCATCGAGCGCAATGAAAAGCATGTGGACGCCATCGCCAAGGCCCTCAAAAAAGCCGGGGCGCTGTATCTGGCCACCGACCCGGACCGGGAAGGCGAGGCCATTTCCTGGCATCTCTATGAGATTCTCAAGGAGCGCGGCGCCCTCAAGGACAAGGATGTACACCGGGTGGTGTTCCACGAGATCACCCAACGAGCCGTGAACGATGCGGTCGCGCATCCGCGACCACTATCCACAGAACTGGTGAACGCCCAGCAGGCACGGCGCGCGCTGGATTACCTGGTGGGTTTCAACCTATCGCCGTTACTGTGGAAAAAAATACGTCGCGGCTTGTCCGCTGGCCGCGTGCAATCCCCGGCGCTGCGACTCATCTGCGAGCGCGAGGATGAGATCGAGAAGTTCAAGACCGAGGAATACTGGAGCATCGCCGCGAATGCGGAGAAAGACGCGCAAGCGTTCAGCGCCCGTCTTTACCAGTACGCCGGCCAGAAAGCTGAACAGTTCACTTTCCGCGACGAGAAATCCACGCGCGCTGCGGAAGCGGCCCTGCTCAAATCCGCCAACGGCAAACTCACAGTCGCTTCGGTCGAGAAGAAACAGCGCAAGCGCAATCCGGCGGCGCCTTTCACTACCTCCACCTTGCAACAGGAAGCTTCACGCAAGCTGGGTTTCGGCGCGCAACGCACCATGCGCACCGCCCAGCAACTCTATGAAGGCATAGACCTGACCGGCGAAGGCGCGGTGGGCCTCATCAGCTACATGCGTACCGATTCCGTGAACCTGGCGAACGAAGCCATCGCGGAGATCCGTGAGGTCATCGCCAAACGCTATGGCCAGGATCACTTGCCGGATGAACCGCGCGTCTACAAGACTAAATCCAAGAACGCCCAGGAAGCCCACGAAGCCATCCGGCCGACTTCCGCAGCGCGCGCCCCGGAAGACATCCACGGCAAACTCACCGAGGAACAACGCAAGCTCTACGAACTCATCTGGAAACGCACCATCGCCTGCCAGATGGAACAGGCGATATTCGACACGGTGACCGCCGACCTGGACGCGGGCCACGACAGCAGCTTCCGCGCCACCGGCTCGGTAATGGTGGTGCCGGGCTTCATGGCGGTCTACCAGGAAGGCCAGGACGACAATGTCAGCGATGAAGAGGAGCGCCTGCTGCCACTGCTCGAGCAGGGCGAGATCGTCACCCTCAAGGACATCCAGTGTGAACAGCATTTCACGGAGCCGCCGCCACGTTATACGGAAGCCAGCCTGGTGAAGGCCCTGGAAGAGTACGGCATCGGCCGGCCATCGACCTACGCCACCATCATCTCCACGCTGCAGCAGCGCGAATATGTGGACATGGACCGCAAGCGATTCAAGCCCACGGATGTGGGTCGAGTAGTGAGTAAATTCCTGACGGAACACTTCACCCAGTATGTGGACTACGACTTCACCGCCAAGATGGAAGACGAGCTGGACGCAGTCTCACGCGGCGAGAAGGAATGGGTGCCGGTGATGCATGAGTTCTGGGACCCATTCAAGAAACTCGTGGATCACAAGGAAGAAAATGTGTCGCGCAAGGACGTGACCACCGAGAAGATGGACGAGAAATGTCCGAAATGCGGCAAGCCGCTTTCCATTCGCTTGGGACGACGCGGACGTTTCATAGGCTGCACCGGTTACCCGGACTGCGATTACACCCGTAACTTGGACGAGACTGCCGAACAGGCGGCGCAGCCTGAAAAAATCGAAGGCCGGCAATGCCCGCAGTGCGGATCGGATCTGATCATCCGTCGCGGCCGCTATGGCAAGTTCATCGGCTGTTCCGGCTATCCCAATTGTAAATTCATCGAGCCGCTGGAAAAACCGCAGGACATGGGGGTCGAGTGTCCCGAGTGCCATCAGGGCACTTTCCTCAAGCGTAAATCGCGCTACGGCAAGATCTTCTATTCCTGCTCACGCTACCCGGACTGCAAATATGCGACCTGGAATCCGCCATTGGCGCAGGCCTGCCCGAAGTGCGCCTGGCCGATCCTCACTATCAAGACTACCAAGCGCAAGGGCACCGAGCGCGTCTGTCCGCGCAAGGAATGTGGTTTCGCCGAGCCCGCACCGGAGCTGGCACCGCCGCCACAGGAGCCAGAAGCGGCGGTGGCGAACTGATCCACGTCCATGCATACACCCCACTGGCCGCTGCGTAATGCCCGGAGGGCGGTTTGGAGTGGCGGTGTCATCGCTTATCCAACCGAAGCAGTATTCGGCCTGGGCTGTGATCCACTGAATGCCGGCGCCGTGGCGAAACTGCTGGCAATCAAACGACGTGACGACGCCAAGGGATTCATCCTGATTGCTGTCGACTTCAGCCAGCTTGAGCCATATATTGATGTGTCCGGTAAAATACGTGATCAACTGCTAGAAACTTGGCCTGGACCCATTACCTGGGTAGTACCCGCTGCGCCGGGGGTCCCTGACTGGCTCACTGGTGGCCGAGCGACCCTGGCAGTGCGTGTCACCGCCCATCCGGTCGCTCAGGCCTTATGTGCAGCCACCGGCTTCGCATTGACGTCCACCAGTGCCAACTTGAGCAGCCACCCACCATTACGTTCGTCCCTGGCGGTGCGCAACCTGTTGAGAGACCAGCTTGATTACATCATGCCCGGCGATGTCGGTTCGCAGCGCAGACCCACTGAGATCCGCGATGCTCTCAGCGGTAAAATTTTGCGCGCCAGTTAGCGCATGCAGGGCATCGATTTCGAGAGCGTCGAAGCCTATCTGCATGCTTTGCAGGACAGGATCACAGCGGCTTTGGAAAAGCTGGACGGTAAGCAGCGATTCAAGCGCGATACCTGGACACGCGCCGAAGGTGGCGGCGGCGAAACCCGGGTGCTGCGACATGGCGAACTGTTCGAGCAGGCGGGCATCAATTTCTCCTACGTGCATGGCAAGACTCTACCGCCCTCTGCCACTGCCCATCGGCCGGAACTGGTGGGACGCAGCTGGCAGGCCCTGGGCGTGTCGCTGGTGCTGCATCCCTGGAACCCCTATGTACCCACCACCCACATGAACGTGCGTTTCTTCGCTGCGCCCAAGGAAAATGAAAATACCGTCTGGTGGTTCGGGGGCGGTTTCGATCTCACGCCGTATTACGGCTTCGAAGACGATGCGCAGCACTGGCACCGCAACGCCAAGACCGCCTGTGAGCCTTTCGGCGCCGACGTGTATCCACGTTTCAAACGCTGGTGCGACGAATATTTCTTCCTCAAGCACCGCAACGAACCCCGCGGCATCGGCGGCCTGTTCTTCGACGATCTGAACACATGGGATTTCGAGCGCTGCTTCGCCTTTGTATGTAGTGTTGGTGAGCATTTCCTGCCAGCCTACACACCGATAGTGGAAAAGCGCCGCCATTACCACTACGGAGAACGCCAGCGCCAGTTCCAGCTCTACCGCCGTGGTCGTTACGTTGAATTCAACCTGGTGTATGACCGCGGTACCCTGTTCGGCCTGCAATCTGGTGGGCGCACCGAATCCATCCTCATGTCGCTACCACCGGAAGTACGCTGGGAATACGAATTCAATCCAGAAAAGAATTCGCCAGAAGCAGAGCTCTATGAGAAATTCCTCAAACCCAGGGCCTGGGTATAGGGAATTGATGCAGTGTGTTATGTGCAATGATATTGTCGTGGAAAAATACGTAGACAGTAATTTCAGCCTGTAAAGCTCATACTCCGCTCTGACCCGCAACCACGCCGATGACCACCAGTGCCAAAACCACTACCCCGATTCCCACATACAACCAGTCACGCACCCGGGCACTCACGTAGATGCCGGCCAGCAGCCGCGCCATAGGCGTGAGCAGCAATACAATGATGGCGGCATCCAGAAATGCGCTGGCGTGAAAACCGATGCTTCCCTGAATCGAAGTGTGGATCATCTCGCGCAGCGAACCACTGGGCGTAGCTGGCATAGATGTATTGCCGTGCACGAAGAACATCGCAAGTCCCACAGCGATGAGCAGCGCGCATAGCGTGATGCTGACGCGCAAAATCCAGATATTCAGCAACCGGCGTTCGCGCACGATCTCGTTCATAGGTTCACCAGGCCTTTCAGCAGCATCTGTAACGCCACCAGCAGCAGCACCACGGCGAACAGTTTGCGCAGGGTAGCCACCGGTAGCGCCCGCACCAGATGCCCGCCGGCATAGGCGCCGACGATGACGCCCAGGATAATGGCGCCGCCGATCACCGGCGGGATATCCCCGTGGGACAGGTAAAAACCGGCGCTGGTGGCGGCGGTAATTCCAATCATGAAATTGGAGGTGGCGGTGGACACCCGGAACGGCAACTTCATGATGCGGTCCATGGCCAGCACCTTGAAGGCGCCGGATCCGATTCCGAGCAACGCCGACAGGAAACCGGCGCCGATCATAATACCGAAGCCCGGCATCACACCTACTACCTGGTAGCGCCGCCAATGGCCGTCTTGCTGATAGCGACTGGCGAGACGCAGGCGCCGCGCCAAGGGTGAACTCTCCGGCGCACCGGCCACGTCACTGTGTTTGGGCATGAACGACATGAACGCGGAATATCCCAGTACGATGCCGAACATCGCAAACAGCAGGCGCGCCGGCAGATGGTGGGCTACCAGGGCACCGACCAGGGCACCGCTGGACGCCGCGATCTGCAGAAACAGGGCGGCGCGCACATTGCTCAGGCCGGTGCCCACGAAACGGGGAGCGGCTCCGGTGGAGGTGGCGATGACACCGAACAGGCTGATGCCGACGGCCTCGGGAATGGGCAGATGAAACCCCAGCGTCAGCAACGGCACGATGATCAGGCCGCCACCGAGTCCGGTGAGTGATCCGACCAGCCCGGCTGCGACACCACCGAATAGGATTACCATCACCATCAGGGACGAAGACATCGGTGGCGCGTGTTCCGGTCGGATATTTGCTTGAGGAGGTGCGGATTATACTACGGCTAACTGTATCATCTGGACTTCAACGGCATTCGCGATGACGAAAACAGCCGACTACATGATCATTGGCCAGTCCGGTGGCCTGCATGAATGCGTAACAGATGGTACTGCCGACAAATATGAACCCGCGCTTCTTGAGGTCCCCGCTCATGGCGTCGGAGATTGCAGTGCGTACCTGTATCTCCCTTAAGCTGCGACGATGATTGCGGATGGGGCTGCCGCCGACAAATCTCCAGATGTAAGACTCAAAACTACCAAATTCCTTTTGCACGGCCAGGAACGCCCGTGCATTGGTGATCGCTGCATTGATCTTGAGCCGGTTGCGTATGATGCCGGGATCATTCAAGAGCCGCGCCACGTCGCGTGGCGTGAAACGCGCGACTTTCTTTGGATCGAATCGGGCGAAGGCTTCCCGGTAGTTCTCGCGCTTGTGCAGGATGGTGGCCCAGGAGAGTCCCGCCTGCGCGCCCTCCAGCATGAGAAACTCGAACCAGCGTCGCTCTTCATGTACCGGCACGCCCCATTCGCGGTCATGGTAGTCGCGATACACGGGGTCGCTTGCTAACGGCGGCCAGGCACAGCGTTTGACGGGTTTGCTCTCGCGCTTCACGCTGCGAACACAGGCGGCCTGTCGCCCGCAAGCGCAGTTCGATACCAGCGCTCGACCTCGGCGGCACGTGCATGGCCTTCTGGGGGCGCCCAGTGTGCGAAATCCTGTTGACCCGCAGGTAGATAAGGTCCGTGCTTAACTTCCAGCACAACGGTGGATGGCGCCAAGGTGGCTACCGCGTGCCAGGTACCGGCGGTGGTCTCCAGTCCGTAAGTGTCTCCACCCGCGGACAGGTGTGTGCGCGTGAGTACCGTGCCCGAATCATCGAAACTCAACACCAGCATCTCACCGCTGATGATCAATAGTAGTTCCCATTTGTCAGGGTGGCGGTGCGGGCGTATATAGGTGCCAGGCTCCATAGCCATGCACATGCGCTGTATGGTCTCGTCAAGGGAATCGTGCAGATTATGATGGGTGCGCAGCCGCGGAGAAACTAGCGCCTGCGCATGCAGGCTGGCCACCAGCGAACGGTCGATGAGTTTCATAGCGTAAGACCGGAAAAAGAATGGACTGCATTATAAATGTTCGAATGGCGTATTGAACTGCGGTAAACGACACGGCTTCAGCCGGTTCAGATACTCCACTGCACCATGCTGACGAACTGCTGTTCGATGGGCTGCATGGGGCTGGGATTATTGGCAAGGATCGCGATGCTGCCTGTGCCGGCGGGAACGATCTCGCCCCGGTAACCATGCTCGTCGAAGTGCCTGGGCTTGTTCACATGTAGGTGTGGCAGTAGCAGCACCGTCACCGGTCCATCCTTGCCCCTCACCACCAGGTGCGCCACCAGTTCGCCACGGAACGGGCAGACATGTGCATAGGTGATGTCATCCATGCTGCCCTGCATGCGTACGCCCACTCGGTCAAGCACACCATGTACGAAGCTCACGTCCTGTAGTAG
>JAJYBN010000040.1 GCA_021779005.1 Pseudomonadota bacterium | reverse complement strand
TGGCGCGCGCCCTGGCGGCAGCTGGCGCTCCCATCATCGGCACTTCGCCTGATAGCATCGATTGCGCTGAAGATCGCGAGCGTTTTTCCAGACTGGTGGACGAGCTGGGGTTGCTGCAGCCGCCGGCACGCAGCGCCCATAATGAGGGAGAAGCAGTACAACTCGCCCGCGAAGTCGGTTTTCCATTGATGCTGCGGCCCTCGTATGTGCTGGGCGGCCGCGCCATGGAAGTAGTGTTCAGCGAAGAGGACCTGCTGGGCTACATCCGCAATGCCGTGCAGGTATCGAATGATTCACCGGTGCTCATGGATCGGTTCCTGGAAGACGCTATCGAGGTAGATGTCGATGCACTTTCAGATGGCGAGGAGGTGCTCATCGGCGGCATCATGGAACACGTCGAACAGGCGGGCATCCATTCTGGCGACTCAGGCTGCTCGTTGCCCCCCAATACACTGACTGCGGAGGTCCAGGTCCGTATCCGCGACCAGACCCGGCAATTGGCCGAGGCTCTGAACGTCGTGGGTCTCATGAACGTACAGTACGCCATCCAGGGCGATAAACTTTATATACTGGAAGTGAACCCGCGTGCCTCGCGTACTGCGCCGTTTGTCTCTAAAGCTGTGGGTGTGCCGTTGGCAAAACTGGCAGCTCGTTGCATGGTAGGCCGTACACTCAAGCAGCAAGGAGTCGATAAGATACCGACTCCAAAGTATTTTTCAGTCAAGCAACCTGTATACCCGTTCATCAAGTTCCGCGGAGTCGATCCGATTCTTGGACCGGAAATGAAATCCACCGGTGAAGTCATGGGCACCGGCCGCAGTTTCGGTGAAGCCTATGCCAAGGCACAATTTGCTTCGGGGATCATTATCCCGACTGCCGGCAAGGCGCTGTTGTCAGTGCGCAACCAGGATAAGGCAGCAGCCATCGGCTTGGCGCGTGCGCTGGTGCAGCGTGGATTCAAGCTGGTTGCGACCCATGGGACCGCAGCAGCGTTGGAAGCTGCGGGTATCGCATGCGAGCACGTCAACAAAGTACGAGAAGGCCGTCCGCATGTAGTGGATCTCATCAAGAATGAAGAAGTGAGCCTGATCGTGAATACCACCGAAGGCAAGCAGGCTATCCTCGAATCCAACTCCATCCGCCGTGAAGCAGTCTTCCACAAGATCACTTACTACACCACGATTGCCGCTGCCAAGGCCACTGTGATTGCATTGGATTATCTTGATTCGGCTGACGTGAACAAACTGCAGGATCTGCACCGGGAGCTTGCCTGATGGCAAAAACACCTTTGACGGTACATGGGGCGGTGCGGTTACGCGATGAGCTGAAGCGCCTCAAGAGCGAGGATCGGCCGCGTATCATCAAGGCCATCGCCGAGGCGCGTGCTCATGGTGATTTGAGTGAGAACGCTGAATATCACGCTGCCCGAGAGCAACAGAGCTTTGTAGAAGGCCGCATCAAGGAACTGGAATCCAAGCTTTCAAATGCCGAGATAATCGACGTCACCAAGATCAATGCCGGTGGCAAGGTGGTATTTGGCTGCACGGTGATGCTGGAAGATGAAGAAAACGGCAGCGAAGTCTGTTACCAGATCGTGGGTGAGGACGAAGCAGATATCAAGGCCAGCCGGGTCTCGGTCAATTCACCCTTGGCTCGCGCGCTCATTGGCAAACAGCAGGGCGACGTGGCGGTGGTAATCACCCCTTCCGGTCCGCGACAGTTCGAGATCATCGATGTGCGTTATGAACAATGATGGTTGTCACATGATATTCGGGATAGATTTCCCGGCCATAACCAAATGGAAATACAGCTTAGATTATGCCTAAACGCACCAAAAGTAGCGGTCGCTGGCTGGCTGAGCATTTCTCAGATACTTATGTGAAGCGAGCCCAGCAGGCGGGCTGGCGCTCACGCGCGGTTTTCAAGCTTGAAGAAATCCAGAGGCGTGACCATCTCATCAAACGCGGAATGGCGATCGTCGATTTGGGCGCAGCGCCCGGCGGCTGGAGCCAGTATGCAGCGAAGATACTGGCAGGCCATGGCAGTGTTATTGCTCTGGATATTCTGCCAATGGAACCCATGGCTGGGGTGGAAATCATCCAGGGGGATTTCACCCAGGAGCCGGTTCTGGAACAGCTGCAGCAACGACTGATTGGCCAAGCTGCTGACCTTGTATTGTCAGATATGGCCCCCAATATCAGTGGTGATGACGCCATTGACCAGCCCCGCGCCATGTATCTGGCGGAGCAAGCGTTGGCATTCGCCCGGACGGCGCTGGGGCCGCGGGGCAGTTTCTTGGTGAAAGTATTCCAGGGCACAGGGTTTCCTGCCTACCTACAGGAGTTGCGTGCTGGTTTCCATACAGTAGCCACACGTAAGCCCAAGGCCTCGCGGGCCCGCAGCCCAGAGCTGTATTTATTGGCCAAACAACCGCGGGTGTAGTACTGTCTCAATGATGTAATTGTCCACAGTGAGCAGCTGGGACGCTTGCGAGGTATCTGATTTTGAACGATTTTCTTAAAACCCTGATCATCTGGATCCTGATTGCGGTGGTACTGCTGGCGGTATTCAACAGTTTCACGTCCAGCAGCAGCAAGACTCAAGCTATCGCCTACTCCAACTTCCTCACGGATGTGCAGGAAGGCAGCATCACGGATGTCACCTTCGATGGCCGCAGCATCACCGGCAGCCTGTCCTCGGGTGAGAAGTTCAGTACCTACAGCCCTCTGACTACGGATTTCGCACCGCTGGTGGATAGTTTGCGCAAGAACAATGCGAACGTGAAAATCGAGGCTAAACCTCCCGAGCAGACTTCTTGGTGGTTGCAGGCGCTGCTTTCGTTTGGCCCGTTCATATTACTGATTGCCGTGTGGATCTATTTCATGCGCCAGATGTCAGGCGGTGCTGGTGGGCGCGGGGCCATGTCTTTTGGCAAGAGCCGCGCACGCATGCTGGGTGAAGACCAGGTGAAGATCAATTTTAGCGACGTGGCCGGTGTCGAGGAGGCCAAGGACGAAGTCGCAGAGTTGGTAGAGTTTTTGCGCGATCCGGGCAAATTCCAGAAACTCGGCGGTCGCATACCGCGCGGCGTACTGATGGTGGGCGCACCGGGTACCGGCAAGACCCTGCTGGCCAAAGCCATCGCCGGTGAGGCCAAGGTGCCGTTCTTCAGTATCTCCGGTTCTGATTTTGTGGAGATGTTCGTAGGCGTGGGCGCCTCGCGCGTGCGCGACATGTTCGAGCAGGCCAAGAAACATGCGCCGTGCATCATATTCATCGATGAGATCGATGCTGTCGGGCGGCATCGCGGTGCCGGTTTGGGTGGTGGCCATGACGAACGTGAACAGACCCTGAATCAGCTGCTGGTGGAGATGGATGGTTTCGAAGGCAGTGAGGGTGTGATCATCATCGCTGCCACTAACCGCCCAGATGTTCTGGATCCCGCGTTGCTGCGTCCGGGCCGTTTTGACCGCCAGGTGGTGGTGCCATTGCCGGATGTGCGTGGCCGCGAGCAGATTCTGAAAGTACACATGCGCAAGGTTCCAATCGCGGACGATGTGAAACCCGCCATCATCGCCCGCGGCACACCAGGTTTCTCCGGTGCTGATCTTGCCAACCTCGTCAACGAAGCGGCGCTATTTGCCGCGCGCGTCAACAAACGCAGCGTGAGCATGGATGAATTCGAGAAAGCCAAGGACAAGATCATGATGGGTGCGGAACGCCGCTCCATGGTCATGAGCGAGGACGAGAAGCGGCTGACGGCATTCCATGAGTCAGGCCATGCCATCATCGGACGTTTAGTGCCGGACCATGATCCTGTGTATAAAGTAAGCATAATTCCGCGTGGACGCGCCCTGGGCGTCACCATGTTCCTGCCGGAAGACGATCGCTACAGTTACAGCAAGCGTCGTCTGGAGAGCCAGCTATCGAGCCTGTTTGGTGGGCGTGTCGCTGAAGAGCTGATTTTCGGCGAAGAGTGCGTTACTACCGGTGCCGCCAACGATATTGAGCGTGCTACCCGGATAGCCCGCAATATGGTTACCAAGTGGGGCCTCTCCGAGAAACTAGGTCCACTCAGTTATGAGGAAGAGGAAGGCGAGGTGTTCCTTGGCCATTCCGTGACGCGCCATAAAAATATATCAATAGATACCCAGAATACAATTGATCTGGAAGTGCGCAGTCTGATCGACCGCAATTATCAGCGTGCCAGGCAACTGCTGCAGGATAACCTGCAAAAGCTCAAGGTTATGGCCGATGCCCTCATGAAGTACGAGACTATCGATGCCAACCAGATTGATGCCATCATGAACGGCAAACAACCCGGTGCTCCCAAGGGCTGGGATGACGATGACCATGGTGGCCAGCCGGAAACCGCGCAAACAGCAGCATCGGCGCCCAAGACCGACACCAAGATTGGCGGCCCGGCGAGCCAGCACTAGGGAAACATGCTGTAATCAAGCCGGCGCAAGCGCCGGCTTTTTTATGGTTCGTTCGCAATGCAGGGATCCAAGGTGCGGTTACAGTTGGGTAAACAAACGCTGGATCTGTCGCAACCCCTGGTCATGGGCGTGCTGAATCGCACGCCGGATTCGTTTTCCGATGGCGGCACATATACCGAACTGGATGCGGCCTTACGGCAAGCGCTTCGCA
This sequence comes from Pseudomonadota bacterium, assembly GCA_021779005.1. GTDB lineage: Bacteria > Pseudomonadota > Gammaproteobacteria > Natronospirales > REEB76 > REEB76. The sequence goes on along the minus strand of JAJYBN010000040.1, from coordinate 3,773 downwards.
TGGCTGAAGAAGGCGCAGCAATCATCGATATCGGCGGGCAATCTACCCGCCCTGGTTCTATTGCTGTAGACACACAGAAGGAACTGGACCGGGTCATACCGCTCATCGAACGGCTGGTATCTGAATCTGATGTGCCGGTTTCCATAGATACCAGCAAACCAGACGTCATGCGTGCGGCAGTCGGAGCAGGCGCGCTGATGATAAACGACGTGCATGCGCTGCGGTTACCAGGCGCACTCGAAGCGGCCCTGGATTGTGACGTGCCCGTCTGTCTGATGCATATGCAAGGCGAACCGCTCAGCATGCAGCAGGATCCCCACTATGTAGATGTAGTAGCAGATGTGAAGCGGTTTCTCGTAGATCGCATCCAGGTTTGTGAATCCACCGGCATACCGCGCGAACACATGCTGATTGATCCCGGCTTCGGTTTTGGCAAGACGCTTGCCCATAACCTCACCATACTGCGCCAGCTACATGAATTTGCCGCACTCAGGTTGCCATTACTGGTAGGCCTGTCACGCAAGTCCATGATCGGATCACTGCTGGGGGGTGCTCCGGTAGGGGAGCGATTGCATGGCAGCGTGGCTGCAGCGGTGCTGGCTTTCCTGCAAGGCGCCAGTATCATCCGCACTCACGATGTTAAGCCAACAGTGGATGCGCTGAAGATCACTGCAGCAGCATACACAAACGGATGTTAGAATCCGGGAATGCAAGTCGGCACCAGTCAATGACACGCAAATTCTTCGGTACAGATGGCATTCGTGGCCTGGTTGGCAGCCCGCACATGAGCGCCGATTTCGTGCTGCGTCTTGGCTGGGCTGTTGGTCGTGTGCTCGCGCCGCAGGGCGGCGGTACGGTGCTGATCGGCAAGGACACGCGCATTTCCGGTTATATGTTCGAATCAGCGCTAGAAGCAGGTTTGTCGGCTGCCGGCGTAAACGTACAATTGCTGGGCCCGATGCCCACGCCCGCTATTGCCTATCTTACGCATATGGCAAAAGCCCAGGCAGGTATTGTCATCAGCGCATCACATAACACCTATCAGGATAATGGCATTAAATTTTTTTCAGCTGATGGACGCAAGCTGCCTGATGATGTTGAGTCGCGTATTGAGGAAGCAGTTGCAAAGCCTTTCGTAACGGTAGATTCGCGCTCACTGGGCAGTGCGCGTCGGATGACGGACGCCGCAGACCGCTACATTGCTTTTTGCCAGTCCACCATAGGCGCGGGATTTAAGCTGGATGGCCTGAAAGTGGTTCTCGACTGTGCCCATGGTGCCACTTACCGTATCGCACCTGCCATATTCAGCGCGCTGGGTGCGCAGGTGACGAGTCTCGGTGTACGTCCAAATGGCTTGAACATCAACAAGGACTGTGGATCCACACATCCAATGAGCTTGCAGCAGAAAGTCGTGGCGATGGGCGCACAACTCGGCATCGCTTTCGATGGCGATGGTGACCGGGTTATGATGGTGGACCACAATGGCGTACTGGTGGATGGTGACGAACTATTATTCATCATCGCCATGGCACGTAAATCGCGGCACGCACTGCATGGCCCGGTCGTGGGCACGCAGATGAGCAACCTCGGCTTGGAACAGGCCTTTGGAGCTAATGGTATTGAGTTTCGCCGCGCCCAGGTTGGAGACCGTAATGTATTGGCTATGCTGGAAGAATTTCACGGAGTGCTGGGCGGGGAGAATTCAGGACATATCATCTGCCTTGACCGCACTACGACAGGCGATGGCATCATTTCCGCCTTGCAGGTACTAGAAGCAATGCATACCTCCGGCCGTGATCTGGCTGATATGAGAACCGGAATGCACAAATTTCCCCAAGTCCTGGTGAACGTGAAGGTTCGGGAGCAGGTAGATTTGAAAACTCCTGAAATAGTCTCAGCAGTACAGGCGGTAGAGCGGCGCCTGAATGGCAGGGGGCGTGTGTTGCTGCGTAATTCCGGTACCGAACCTATGGTACGCGTCATGGTGGAGAGTGAGGATGCCGATTTGACGCAACAGTTTGCCGAAAATATTGCCGAGGCCGTACGGACTGCTGCGTCGCATTGATTTGCATAATCAGCACCTTTAAGTTTATGCGCTCTTTCATCAGTATCCGGAGACAGTGATGCGTAAATCCATGGTAGCCGGTAACTGGAAAATGCATGGTGCGCATGAGAGCGCCGTGCAACTTGTTAAGGCCATACTTCAGGGATCTGAACGGTCAGATAACGCCGAGGCTGTAATCTGCCCACCCTTCGTATATCTAGCCGATATCGCCAGGCTACTCAAGGGCAGCGACCTGGTATTAGGTGCGCAGGATGTGTGTGCCGAGGATAATGGCGCCTTTACGGGTGAAGTATCCGGCAGCATGTTATTTGATGTGGGTTGCCGCTATGTAATCGTCGGCCATTCGGAGCGCCGTTCGCTGTTTGGTGAAAACGACGCCATGGTGGCGCGCAAATTCATGGCTACGCAGCGGGCCGGGCTTGTGCCGATCCTGTGCGTGGGTGAGACCCTGGATCAGCGCCAGAACGGCGAAACCCAGGCAGTCATCATGCGGCAGCTAAAGGCGGTTTTGGATGCGGCTGGCATCCACAGTTTTGAGCAGGCGATCGTGGCCTACGAGCCAGTATGGGCGATCGGCACTGGCAAGACCGCTACGCCGTCGCAGGCACAGGAAGTGCACGCGCTTATCCGTGCCTGCATCTGCGCCGGTGATGCTAGAATAGGCGCCGCTATCCGCCTGCTTTATGGCGGCAGCGTGAAGGCTTCGAATGCCGCCGATCTTTTTCAAATGCCTGATATCGATGGTGGTCTGGTCGGTGGGGCTTCCCTTGAGGCACATGAATTTCTGGCCATCTGCGAAGCGGTAGGCTGATTACCAATCAACATTTCTGAGCGAGTCCATGCTATACACAATCCTTGAAATCATCCTGGTATTTGTTGCAGTTGCACTGGTGATATTCATACTGCTGCAGCAGGGCAAGGGAGCAGATGCGGGCGCAGCTTTCGGGAGCGGTGCTTCAGGCACCGTATTTGGCGCAGGTGGTTCGGCAAATTTTCTGAGCCGTACCACGGCGGTTCTGGCTGCGCTGTTTTTCATTTTGGCACTGGCGATGGCCTATTTATCCCATCACTTAACCGCAACGCCGCAGAGCATCGTTGAGCGTGCTGCGCAACAACAGGCAGCCACGACGCAGCCCGTCATGCCACAGGCACCTTCCGCAACCAAAACGCCGCCGGTAACCTCCAAATCTGACGGTAACCCATCTCCGGTCAAACCTCCTTTACATTGATTTTAAAAAAAGCGCAATGACGTAGGTTGTACTGGTCAGCATCGCTTTTTATCAATGCAATACGTTAAAATTGAACTGTTTTGCGGAGAGCTGGCAAACGCGCCGGTATCATTTTCAGGCAGTATGCCGACGTGGTGGAATTGGTAGACACGCTACTTTGAGGTGGTAGTGGGTAAAACCGTGGGAGTTCGAGTCTCCCCGTCGGCACCAGCCTTACAGCTCTGACCACCAAGCGCCCCGGGCAATCGGGGTTTGGTGGCAATGCCTAGCATCTTTGGAAGGAAAGCATGCTCGAAAATTACGTCCCCATAGCCCTGTTTCTGATCTGCGGTTTCCTGTTCGGGGGTGTGCTGGTCGGGACCGGATTTATTGCCAGCACCCTGCTGGGTAACCGCCGGCCGGACACAGAAAAGCAGTCACCCTATGAATGTGGTTTCGAGCCCTTCACGGACAGCCGCATGAAATTCGACGTACGCTAC
>JAJYBN010000039.1 GCA_021779005.1 Pseudomonadota bacterium | reverse complement strand
GGGCGCGGAATCACGGCGCGCAGAAACAGACTCAGTCGCCGATGTATTGAAACAGCACCGCAAGCTCTTCTATATCGAGCAACCCGGTACGCTGGATGGTGGCGATGTGCTGCAGCTGGGCAAGGCTTTGTACGTGGGTATATCACAACGCAGTAATCAGTCTGGTATCGAACAGCTGCGTAAAATTCTCTCGGATTTCGGTTATGCGGTGGAAGCGGTGATATTGCATGATTGCCTGCATCTGAAAAGTGCCGTGACCCAGGTTGCCGATGACAAACTGCTCATCAACCGCCAGTGGGTTGATGACAAAGCGTTTGGAAAGATGCAGTTAATCGATGTGTCGCCAACTGAACCATTTGCAGCCAATGCGGCGCGGATTGGAAATACCCTGATCTACCCCTCGGCATTTCCGATGACGCGCCAAAAACTGGTGGCTCAAAGCATCGATTTACGTACAGTAGATGCTTCAGAACTAGCCAAGGCTGAAGGTGGCGTAACCTGTTGCAGCCTGATATTCGAGGTATAACATGTAGGTGTGGACGGCCGCTAGCGCAGTTGGAAGCGGGCAATGGAAAGGTAAGATCACATTAGCAATCGAAACAATTTGTAGTAACGAATAGCATTTATTCACTTACACTTTTTAGATGATCCCATTGAGCTGTCCATGAGCACCCGCACAAACATGACTGCCATGCTGCTCGAGCAGCGCGGTGGTCCGCTGGTCAAACGCCAGTTGTCGGTGCCGAAACCGGGTCCGGGAGAAGTGCTGCTCAAGGTGCTGGCCTGCGGCATGTGCCGCACGGATTTGCATATCGTCGATGGTGAACTTGCACACGGCAAGCTGCCGTTGATTCTCGGCCATGAAATCGTAGGCCGCGTGGCGGCGATGGGCGCGGGTGTGAATGGGCTCAAACTGGGTGAGCGCCTGGGGGTTCCTTGGCTGGCTGGCAATTGTGGCCAGTGTGCCTATTGCCGCAGCGGTCGCGAGAACCTGTGCGATCAGGCGAATTTCACCGGTTACGACCGTGACGGTGGATATGCCGAATATGTACTCGCCGATCACCGGTATTGTCTGCATCTGCCGGAGAATTACGACGATGCCCATGCCGCACCATTACTGTGTGCCGGGCTTATCGGCTACCGGGCCCTCCGGCTGGCGGGCGAGGTCTCAACCATAGGCCTCTATGGTTTCGGTGCGTCAGCCCATGTGCTGGCGCAGATCTGCGTGGGACAAGGCCGGCGCGTGTATGCCTTCACTCGCCCCGGCGATACTGACAACCAGGATTTCGCCCGTGGACTGGGTGTGGGCTGGGCTGGTGGTTCCGATGAAACGCCGCCCGAGCCGCTGGATGCGGCGCTCATCTTTGCGCCGGTCGGCGCGCTGGTGCCCACGTCGCTGCGGGCCGTGGCCAAAGGCGGTTGTGTAGTGTGTGCCGGCATACATATGAGCGAGATCCCGGCATTTCCCTACGCGATCCTCTGGGGCGAGCGGGTGTTGCGTTCGGTGGCCAACCTAACGCGCGCCGACGGCGAGGAATTCATGACGGCCCTGGCACGCTGGCCAGTACATACCTCTGTTACGACCTTCTCACTGACCGACGCCAACGAGGCCTTGTCTGCACTGCGTAACGGACGGCTGAACGGCGCGGCGGTTTTAGTACCGGACGCCTGAAATCATTTTCTGGTCGAAGGCGTAATAAATCCTGCATGGGACGTGTCTAAGTGCTGTGCATCTGACTTTTACCGGGAGCCTCAAAGTGAAAATCGTTCGTGGAATCGCGATTGCCGCTTCCTTGATGCTGCTCGCAGGCGTCATGGTCGCCGGTCTGCGCTGGGCCACGGGCCTCGATTCGCTGCCCTTGTCAGTGGCGGCAGATATGCCATCGCTGGCCGGCAAGCAGCCGGCGCCCGCATTTCCGGCAGAACTCGACTGGATCAATACCGGCGGCCGGCCGGTCACCCTCCAGGAACTGCGCGGTAAGGTGGTGCTGCTGGATTTCTGGACCTACGGCTGCATCAATTGTTTCCATGTGATCCCCGACCTGGAGAGGCTGCAAAAGAACTACGGCAGCAAGCTGGTCATCATCGGGGTGCATTCCGCCAAGTTCGCCACCGAGCGCAAGACCGCACATATCGAATCTGTGGTACTGCGCTACGGCATCGATCATCCGGTGGTGAACGACAAGGACATGCAGATCTGGAATGCGTACGGCGCCGAAGGCTGGCCCACGCTCACGGTGATCGATCCTGCCGGCAACGTCGTCGGCCAGGTGTCCGGTGAAGGCCAGTATGAATTATTGAACAAGGTCATCGGCTCATTGATCAAAGAATTCAGCGCCAGGGGTTTGATAAATGCTAAACCCTTGTGGTTCAGTGGAATCCATTTGGAGATGCCCAAGACTGCCTTGCTGTATCCTGGTAAAGTGCTGGCGGACGCGGAGCATGACCGGCTGTTTATCGCCGATTCCAACCACGATCGTATCGTGATGGCTACGCTCAGCGGCAAGGTGCTGGCGGTGATCGGTGATGGCAAGCCCGGATTGCGGGACGGCGATTACGCACATGCGCAATTCCATTATCCTCAAGGCATGACACTGGCAAATGCTGACACTCTGTATGTAGCTGACACTGACAATAATGCAATCCGTAAGATCGATCTTGTGAAACGCACGGTCACGACCATCGCCGGCGACGGCAAGCGGATCTACATGACCCGCACAACGATGCCGGCACGCAACGCGGAACTGAACACACCCTGGGCGGTGTTGTTCCATGACGGCGTACTGTATATCGCCATGGCCGGCCAGCATCAGTTGTGGAGCTACGACCCACTGACGAACAGCATCGATCTGTACGCCGGCAGTGGCCGGGAAGGCATCGATGACGGATCACTGGCACAGGCAAGTTTCGCGCAGTCCAGCGGACTGACTACCGATGGCAAGTATCTGTACGTGGCTGATCCAGAAGCCAGCGCCGTACGGCAAGTTGGCTTCGGCCCGGGCGCCCAGGTGCACACGCTGGTGGGTACCGGACTGTTCGATTTCGGCGACGTTGACGGCGTCGGCGATACTGTGCGTCTGCAACACGATCTCGGTATCACCTGGCACGCGGGGCAACTTTATATTGCGGATACCTACAACAGCAAGATCAAAGTGCTGGATGCGAAGACGCGGCGCGTGACCACTTTCGCCGGCGGCACTGGTGAATTCGACGAGCCGGGGGGACTGAGCGCAGCCGGTGACTATCTCTATGTAGCCGATACCAACCACAACCGCATCGCGCGGGTGGATATCAAGAGCGGCAGGATCAGCAGCCTGAAGCTCGACGATCCGCGACATCTGCTGGCGCAGCCCTGAGATTACAGGCCTGCCGTGCAGGCCCCGAGGCTTTTGACTACACTGGAGCCATGTCCAGTCCCCGCCCGCTTAAAAACGAGCCCGACCGCAAGCTGCCGTTGTTGGAGGTGCTCGCCTGGCTGGAAGCCGACGGCCTGCTCACCGCCGAGCGTGTCGCCCTGTTGCGTGGGCTCGCACAGCGAGGTGCGTACGACGATCAGCATCCGCTGTCGGTGATCGGCAAACGCGGCTGGCCGGATGCGCGCCAGCCGAACGTGCCACTCACCGTCGAGAGCCTGACCGCGTGGCTGGCCGAGAAGGTCAAGCTCCCCTATTTCCGCATCGATCCCCTGAAACTCGACATGCGCCGCATCACCGGGGTGATCTCCCAGGGTTATGCCTCGCGCTTCAAGGTGCTGCCGGTGGAGGTCACGGGGGACGAGATCGTGGTAGCCACCGCCGAGCCTTACGAGCGTGAATGGGAGCGTGAGATCAACCAGATACAGCAGAAGAAGATCCGGCGCGTGCTATCCAATCCGGATGATATCGCGCGCTATCTGGTGGAGTTCTATTCCATCTCCCGATCGGTGATCGGCGCCGAGAGCCAGAATGTCGGCACCGCCGCCACCGGCATCCAGAATTTCGAACAACTCATAGAACTGAGCCGTGCCGGCAAGCTCGACGTCAACGACCAGCACGTGGTCAGCATCGTCGACTGGCTGTTGCAATACGCCTTCGACCAGCGCGCCAGCGACATCCATATCGAGCCGCGCCGCGAAGCCGGGCTGATCCGCTTCCGCATCGACGGCGTGCTGCACCAGGTCTATCAGTTCCCGGTCGCGGTGCTGACACCGGTCACCAGCCGCATCAAGATTCTGGCGCGCATGGACATTTCCGAGAAACGCCGTCCCCAGGACGGGCGCATCAAGACGCGCAACACCAGCGGCCAGGAAGTGGAACTGCGCATCTCCAGCATGCCGACCGCTTTCGGCGAGAAACTGGTGATGCGTATCTTCGATCCCACGGTGCTGTTGCGGAGTTACCGCGAACTCGGTATTTCGGAGCAGGACGAGAAATTCTGGCAGGGGATGATCGATAACCCCCATGGCATCATCCTGGTGACCGGGCCCACGGGCTCGGGCAAGACCACCACACTCTATACCACCCTAAAGCAGCTCGCCAAGCCGGACGTGAACGTGTGTACTGTGGAAGACCCCATCGAAATGGTGGATCCGGCGCTCAACCAGATGCAGGTACAGCCCAATATCGACCTCACCTTCGCCAGTGGTGTGCGCACGCTGCTGCGCCAGGATCCCGACATCATCATGATTGGTGAGATCCGCGACGCGGAGACCGCCGAGATGGCGGTGCAGGCGTCACTCACCGGGCATCTGGTGTTATCCACACTGCATACCAACGATGCGCCGACCTCCATCAGCCGCCTGCTGGATCTGGGCGTGCAGCCATTCCTGTTGCAGTCCACGCTGCTGGCGGTCATCGCCCAGCGGCTGGTGCGCACCCTGTGCCCGCATTGCAAGAAAGAAGCCCAGCTCAGCGATGAAGAGTGGGACAGCCTGGTGGCGCCCTGGAAAGCACAGAAACCGAAACGCGTTTACAACGCCATCGGCTGCCTGGAGTGCCGCAACACCGGGTACAAGGGGCGTGTCGGGCTGTACGAAATGATGGGGTTTACACCCGCCATCAAGAAACTCATCACCGCTGATTTCGACATGGATGCCCTGCGCCAGGAAGCCATGCGTACCGGCATGAAACCGCTGCGTCTGCGCGGCGCGCAGAAGGTAGCGGAAGGCGTGACCACGGTGGAAGAAGTGCTGCGCGTGGTGCCACCACCCACCACTCATTATTAAACATTATTTTGCGATGCCCCGCTCATGACATCCGCCGACCTCAAGGCGCAGCTCGTGCATGGCTGCGCACGACTGCATGTGGAACTGTTGCCCGGGGTGGAACAGACGCTGCTGGATTTCATCGCACTGCTGGCCAAATGGAACACGGCCTATAATCTCACCGCCATACGTGCACCCACGGACATGGTAAGCAAGCATCTGCTGGATAGCCTGAGCGTGCTGCCCTTCCTGCAGGGCAATCGGATTGTGGATGTGGCGTGCGGTGCAGGTCTGCCTGGCATCCCGCTGGCACTGGCCTGTCCGGACCGGCGGTTTGTGTTGCTGGACAGCCAGGCCAAGAAGACCCGCTTTGTAACCCACGCGATCATGACACTTGGACTGCGGAACGTGGAAGTGGTGCACACGCGCGCCGAGGACTATCGTCCCCTGGAGCTGTTTGCTACCGTGGTCAGCCGCGCGTTCGCGTCACTGCTTGATTTCGTGCAGCTCGCCGGCCATCTTGGCGCGCCGCAGGCGGTTTTTTTGGCCATGAAAGGCCAGCCTCCGGCAGGTGAGTTACAGGCCTTGCCGGCCGGTTGCCACGCCAGCGTGCATCCGCTCACGGTACCAGGACTGAAGGCACACCGGTGTGTGGTGGAGATCCATAAGAATGAGGAAGTGAGATGATCAGTTTGTTTGCTCGATTAGTTTCTTATTTCTTACTCCCCAACTAATTGATATGGCCCGCATTATCGCCATCACCAATCAAAAAGGCGGCGTCGGCAAGACTACCACCGCCGTGAATCTGGCGGCTTCTTTGGCGGCCACCAAACGCCGGGTATTGCTGGTGGATGTGGATCCGCAGGGCAATGCCACCATGGGCTGCGGCGTCGACAAGCACACGCTCGCCCACGGCGCCTATGAAGTGATCATGGGCGAGACCCGCATCCGCAATGCGCTCGTCAATCTGGAAACCGCCGGCTTCAAGCTGCTGCCCGCCAACAGCGATCTGACTGCCGCAGAGGTGGGCTTGATAAACGCGGAGCGCCGTGAGAGCCGCTTGCGGGAAGCACTCGCCGAGATACGCGCCGAGCTCGATTACGTACTCATCGATTGCCCACCCTCGCTGAACCTGCTTACGGTGAATGCACTGGTGGCGGCGGATAGTGTGCTGATCCCCATGCAGTGCGAGTACTACGCGCTGGAAGGGTTGTCGGCCCTGATGTCCACCATCGAGCGGCTGAAGCATATAAATCCGCAGTTGCAGATCGAGGGACTGCTGCGCACCATGTTCGATCCGCGCAATAACCTGGCCAACGAGGTCTCCTCGCAGCTCATCCAGCATTTCGGCCAGCAGGTGTACAACACTGTCATCCCGCGCAACGTACGTCTGGCGGAAGCTCCCAGTTTCGGCTTGCCCGCCTTGAAGCACGACGCTACTTCCCGCGGCGCGCTTGCCTACCTGGCACTGGCTGGCGAAATGCTGCGTCGGGAGAAACAGCGCGGTGCGGATTCCAGTGTTGCTGCTACAATCCCCAGTTCTTCGAGGGAGGCGTGAAGGTGGCGGTGAAACGCAAGGGCTTGGGACGTGGGTTGGACGCACTGTTGGGCGGAGCCCTGCCTGCACTGGACACGGATACCGGTTCCGAGGAGATGCGCGATATACCGGTGGACCTGATCCAGCCGGGCAAATTCCAGCCGCGCATGCACATGCATCCGGAAGGCCTCCAGGATCTGGCTGACTCCATCAAGGCCCAGGGGCTGGTACAGCCCATCGTAGTGCGGCCCGACAACACGCATACGGATGGGGTTCAACTTGCGGGACCGCGCCGTTACGAGATCATCGCCGGCGAACGCCGCTGGCGAGCCGCCCAGATGGCCGGGCTGCACCAGATCCCGGCAGTAATTCGGGATGTTCCGGACCGCACCGCCATTGCCATGGCGCTCATCGAGAACATTCAGCGCGAAAACCTCAACCCACTGGAAGAAGCCCAGGCCCTGCAGCGGCTCATCAGCGAATTCGACATGACCCACCAGCAGGCCTCGGAGGCCGTGGGCCGTTCACGCGCCGCGGTCAGCAACCTGCTGCGGTTGCTGGAGCTCACCGACGCGGTCAAGGACCATGTGCAACGTGGTGACCTGGAGATGGGGCACGCACGCGCATTGCTGGCGCTCAAGGGCGCAGCCCAGACCGATGCTGCCCGGCGGGTGGTGGCCCGGCACCTGTCGGTGCGCGAAACCGAAAGCCTGGTGCGCCGCCTGCTCAAGGAAAATGGTGGCCCCGCCAGAGGCACACGGCGGGTGGATCCCAATATCCGCCAGTTGGAGACCGAGCTCACGCAGAAACTCGGCGCCAAGGTCGACGTGGAGATCGCAAGTGGTGGCAAGGGCCGGCTCATCATCCATTATTCCAGCCTCGATGAACTGGACGGCATCCTGAAACGCATCCGCTAATGCCAACTGTTCTTGGCTAACCGCATTTACAGTTGTTCCTGCCTTAAATTCATTGAAGATACCCGCCTAGCCCGTTAAAATACGCGGCTCTCCACAGGCTTGTGTGCTTTTGGAGTCGCCACCCGCCGCCAATCCGGTAACGACGTGGCTTTTTTTGTATTCAGGAAGCGCAGCTCATGGCCGGCTCATTTGCCAAGGCCCGGCAGGGCACCTTCATCATCGTCGGTCTGCAGCTGGCGGTGACGGTGCTGGTGGGTTTGGTGGCGGCCTTTGTAGCCGGGCGTTACGCAGCCTGGTCCGCATTGGCTGGCGGTCTTATCAATGTGGTGGCCAGCCTGTATATGGCATTGAAGTTGTTCGCAGGTGGTCCGGGTGTGGGACCGCAGCAATGGCTCGGGCGCTTTTTGGTGGGTGAAGCTTTGAAATTCGTGATTACAGTGGCGCTATTCATATTTGCCATCGCGGTATTGAAAGCGGCGTTCCTGCCGCTGATTCTGGCCTACATCGCGACCTATATGGCTTATTGGATCGGCATGGTAAGGATCAGTTTTGGGCAGACGGCATGAATCAGACAGCGATCACTCCAGATCAGTACATCCATCACCATCTGACCTATTGGACGGTGGGCGATGGATTTTGGTCCTTGCACCTGGATACCTTGCTGATATCACTGGTGTGCGGTTTCGTATTCTTCTTTTCATTCTGGTTTGCGGCCCGTAAGGCCACTTCAGGTGTTCCTGGCAAATGGCAGAACATCGTGGAGACACTCGTGAGTTTTGTCGATAACCAGGTCAAGGAAACATTCCATGGCCGCAACAAGCTGATCGCACCCCTGGCGCTCACCATCTTCATGTGGGTGTGGTTGATGAATTTCATGGACATGCTGCCCGTGGATCTATTGCCACGTATCGCCCAATGGCTGGGCATG
>JAJYBN010000038.1 GCA_021779005.1 Pseudomonadota bacterium | reverse complement strand
GCAGCGCCACGGCTTCCTTCTTGCCATAGGCTTTCTCGACCATCGTCCAGAACGGGGGATTGATATCCGTGCCATAGTCCGCCCAGTTCTTGGCTGTGTATGTCAGGATGAAATCCGGTGCGCCTTCGCCACCACTATCGACTTCGGACATCATGTAGTCACCCGGCCAGTTGGATTTGTCGGCGGCCGCGGTGATCTTCTTCACAGCATTCACGTAGGCCATGTAGGTGTCGTGGCCGTTTTTCAGTGTCGTGTAGCTGACATGGATGAGCCCGGTGCCCAGATCCACACTTCCCTTGGACATATGGCTCATTTCAGGCATAAACGTCAAAAAAGTACTGGTCTCGCTTTGCAGATGCGGGCCGGCGGCCGATTGCCATATCGCATCACAGGCTTTGCCCGTGGCGCGCATGTCGTCGAAGCCTGCCCAGGTTATTGGATCACTCACATATGAATAGCTATAGGTGTTGCCCGTTTCGTGATTCAAGGCGATCCATCTGACCTTGAAACCGTGCTGGCTGAGGCACTGGTTGTAACTCTTGACACCAGCCTCGTAGGCCGCCTGTTCTGCCGGCGTCACCGTGTCGGTGTAAACGCGCATGACATTCGCCTTGGCCATATCGGCGGCCTGGACACCGGTGATGCACATGAGTGCCAGCAGTGAGCCCAACCAAATTTTAATAAATTTCATAAAAAAACTCCTAAAAGAATGTTAAAGATCCGTTCTCAGGATCCGCTTCACAACCATGTGAAGCTTCTGGAGTATACACGCAAACCCATGAGTTCGTGGCATTTTAATGCGTTTGGTACCGGCTCTGTACTGGTTATGTGTGATATGCGAGTAATATGAAACTTCCGTCAATAAATTTATTGATGCGTTATGAATGTTGGTGCAGAGTTGATAATAGACAGTGATGTAACTAAGCAGGTCCGCGATTCACGCTGGAAAGTGTATTGACCTAGACTCATTGGGGAACAGGATTTTCGGCTTTAAATAAGATTAATTACGGGAGTTAGCCATGATTCGTCATCGTGCTGTACTTGTATCGGTAACCCTCGGCATCATTGCGATACTCGCATCCAATGGTTATGCCGCTTTCCATCTCGGCAGCCTGCCCTTCACCCCACGCTTCGTGGATGCGCACACGGCGGTCGTCGAGCCGCTCAGCGGTGCGCCTCTACCACAGAATCTGCAGGCTGGAGACCAGATCGACATCCCATCGCTTGATCAATCAGCGCGTGCGGCCTTGTTTGCGGGTGGTGCACAGGATTCAAACATGGCCAGCGGAGTCACCTACCAGTTCGCGATACGTCACGGCGCAACCATTACCATGGTTCCGGTCACCACCGGTATCCAGTCACTCACTCCAGTAAAACGATTTACTATCAGATGGATTTGGGTCTATATGGAGATCGTGCTCGCGATCGTCACCTTGCTGGCATTGTGGAAGGGCCGGGATAACGCCGCACGGTTCCTCGCATTGTGGGGCATTGCTTATCTCATCGGAGGGTCATTGATCCGAATGCCTTTTTCTGGTTTCACGCTCTATGAAGCCAACCTTATCGAATACCTGTTTTTCTTCGTGGGCCGGTTCGCACTGTATGGGGTTGCAGAATCTCTGGCTGGTAATGCCCTGTCCGCAACTATCCGCACAACTCTCAGGATCACACTGGCACTGACTCTGGTTGCGGGGCTCACCGTGGTACTGGGGGGAGCGTGGCTGCTCGTGTACCGCGGCTCTGCGGTGTGGATCGATCCGGCGCTCACCTGGCTGATCGCGGCACCGTATATGGTGACCGCGGCCGTGTTGTTCTTCGCTGTGTACCGGGCGAGTGGGGTACAGAAGATCCGCATCCAATGGATGCTGTGGAGCCTGGTGCCGTTCTTCGTGGGTGTGCTGGCACGTGATATCAGCGTGCTAGGTTACGTGGGCACGCTCGCGTTGAATTCTGTAGGTGTAAGTCTCGGTATATCGGGGTTTCTGTATGCCATTCTGCGCCATCGGATGGTGGACGTGAGTGTGATCATCGACAAGACTCTGGTGTACGGCGCCACCACCACACTGGTGGTGGGCGTGATCGCCGCGGTTAACAGCCTGGCGCTGCGCGCTACTCTCGGTGAAGGCGCAAGCCTGCTGCTGCAAGTAGTTGTGCCGCTGGCGCTCGGCATCGTGCTCGGCAAGGTCCGCACCTACATGGACCGGGTAGTGGAACGGGTGTTCTTCCGCAAGAAATATCTGGCGGAGAAAGCTCTCAGAAGTTTCGCACGGCATTCTGGCCATATCGAAAATGTCCAGCGGTTGCTGGATATGGCGGTTGCAGAATTACGCCGGCATACACGCAGCCCGGCGCTGGCACTCTACGAGATCACTGAAAATGGTTATACGCGTGTGCGCCAGTCGGGCGATGCCAACTACCCGCAGCATCTGGACAACGATGACCCGGCGGTAGTGGCAGCGCGTGCCGACCGCAAAGCCATGGAGCTGTCGGATTTCACCAGCAGCCTGGGCAAGGACGGCTGCGTGATACCTATCACCGTGCTGGGCCGGTTGCGCGGCGTACTGGTGTTGGCGAATCGGCCCGGCGAGCATTATGCGAGTGACGAGAAGAAACTCCTCACGCGCGTAGTACGGGATATAGGCGCCGCCTGGCGCATCCTTCGGGCCCGTGACAACGAGGAGTTCGTGCGCGCCGTGGCGCGCGGTACGATCAAACCGGCCGCTGCCAAACGCCGGGCGCAGTCACTCGAATCAGCCTGGGTCGGCGCATGATTCAGAGACTGGATCGCTAGAGAAAAGTTAACGGGCTTAATTGAGTGGCCAGATTGAAACGCCCCATGGGTTTAAACCCATGGGGCGTGTGGTTCGATCGCCATCCGTGATCGATGCCCTGCCGCAAGTTACGCTGTTGAGCAGCGCTGGCCTGCAGATGGCTCATGGCATGTAAAGTTGGTACTTGTGCTGTTCGTAGATGACCAGGGTGCTCGGAGCCGACAGGGTTTCAGAGATATTTGAATTCACCTCGGCGCCTTCGATCTGGTGCTCAATGAGAGACTGGCCATCCACCAGCATCTGTACACCCACGGCGTTCAACTTGCTGATCAGATCATTGTTCGGGTTGGCCACATGGAAGCGGGTGTTATAACCGCCGCCGGAAATCACGATGGGCGTGGCATCCCCGTGGATCACCACCACGAACTTGAGGTTTTTCTTGGAGACCCCGGCGGAAGCGAACGCATTGACTGCCTGCGCGACCGCTTCGAGTCCGCTGTTGACTTCATCCGGATCGTTGCCTTTGCTGACGTCAAAAATCACTTTGTAAATCTTGTACTTGCTGACTGGTGGCGAGGTGGCCGGCATTGGTTTTACCGTGCCGTATCCTTCGATCAGGGGGAATGGCTCGGCAGCCGTCTTGGTCTCTTTGGCGAAGACCGTGGCGGAAAACATGAGACTGGCAAACACGGCCAGCAGGATCGCAATCTTTCGTAGCATGACGGGGCTCCTTTAACGAAGTCTCTGATTACAGGGAATCTCGATATAGATTAGCATAGATGCTGGAAGGTCCAAACGTGGGTCACTATCGATCAAATGATAGTTGGCATGCCCACCAGCGCGTGGGCGCAGGCTTGCATTTTATTCAATGCTTGTATTTCCCTGCTTGCTCTGCACAATGCCAACCACCGTGAAAAAGGCGCACAGGCTCTCTAGGCCGTTTGGGCCGGAGCCTGGCCGCTGTATTTATGACATGCACTACTAAGTAGCTGAAAGACACGGGGTTTTACAGCTAGAATGACGCTCATCTGCGTCACCCATCCCGAGACTGTGCATGCAAATCGTGTTGCATAAACGCTCCGTCAACTCCAACAAACTGGAGAAGCGCCTGCGCCGCAACGTGGGCAGAGCCATCCAGGATTTCAACATGATCGAGGCCGGCGACCGGGTGATGGTGTGCCTCTCAGGCGGCAAGGATTCCTACACGCTGCTGGATATCCTGCTGAAGCTGCGCCAGAGCGCGCCGGTGGAGTTCGAGATCCTGGCGGTGAATCTCGACCAGAAACAGCCCGGTTTCCCGGAGCATGTGCTGCCCGAATACCTGACCAAGCTCGGCGCGCCATTCCACATCCTGGAGCAGGATACCTACAGCGTGGTCAAGCGCGTGATACCGGAAGGCAAGACCACCTGCGGCCTGTGTTCGCGCCTTCGGCGCGGCGCACTCTACAGCTACGCGGCAGACAACGGCATCACCAAGATCGCCCTCGGCCATCACCGCGGCGACATCATAGAGACCTTCTTCCTGAACTTGTTCTATGGTGGCCAGATGAAAACCATGCCGCCCAAGCTGCAATCCGACGACGGCCGAAATGTAGTGATCCGCCCGCTGGCCTATTGCGAAGAGCGAGACATTGCCAAGTACGCTGCCATCCAGGAATTCCCACTGATACCCTGCGATCTGTGCGGTTCCCAGGAGCACCTGCAGCGCCGGGTGGTGAAGAACATGCTGGCGGACTGGGAGCGCGAATTTCCCGGCCGCAGCCGAAATATCTTCGCCGCGCTCCAGAACGTGACGCCTTCGCACCTGGCCGATCCAAAACTGTTCGATTTCGTAAATCTGGGTGCGCGTCACACACTGGTCCCAAACTGGCTGGTGGACGGCCCGGACGATGACGGCCAGGAGGATGTGTTGATGGCCACAATCAGCGTGGAGGAGCTGCTGAAGACCACACCACGTGGACGTGTTGTAAACGGAATTGACTGAGAGATCTGTGGCCAAAGATGCTGACAGTCGTAATGAGGAACATAACGGCGCGACGTATATCGCCGGCGAAGCCGATTATTTTTCCAGCGCCCAGCTGACGGCGCTCGCAAAAGCCGATCTGCAGTTCGTGGTCGTCAAGCAACCCGCAGACTTGAAAAACCGCATCTACGGAGTCCTGTGTCTCACTCCAAAACTGCTGGGCGGAGATGTCACCCGCGCCGAATGGCAGGTGGCGGCCCCGGATGCCGTAGTGGTAGTGGACGACTCCATGACACTACCGGGCGAGGCGCACATCTCTAACAGGTGGCCGACCGCTGCCATCGCCAGCAGCCTGTCACTGGCAGCAGCCATGGCGCGCCAGCGTCGGCATATGCATCAGCTCACGGACATGGGCGTGGCGCTTTTCGACGAGCGCAACCATCAGGCACTCCTGGAACGGATCCTCACACAAGCGCGGCGTCTTGCCGGTTGCGATGCCGCCAACATCTTCCTTACCGAGAAACATCCGGACGGCTCCTCAGAGCTGGTGCTGCGTCTGGCGCAGAACGATTCCGTGAAGTTCTCCTTCGAGGAACAGCGCCTGCCACTGGACCAGACCTCCATCGCCGGTTTTGTGACGGTCACCGGCGAGGAGATCAACCTGACGGATGCCTATGTGCCGCCTGCCGGTATGCCTTGGCATTTCAATGGCAGCTTCGACCAGCGCTTCGGTTATCGAACCAGTTCGCTGTATGCAGCGCCCCTGCGCCTCCCGCAGGGGGAGATCGTCGGCGGCATCGAGTTCATCAACCGCAAACGCGACCCGGCAGTGAAACTCATCGACCCCAAGATCACGCTCGCCGAGACCCAGCCGTTCAGCGATGACATCCAGCCGCTGCTGCGCTCCCTGGCCAGCCAGGCAGCCGCAGCCATCGGCAACAATCGCTTGTTGCTCGCCATCGAGGACATGTTCGAGGGATTCGTGGTGGCGTCGGTGACTGCCATCGAGCAGCGCGATCCGGCCACCAGCGGCCATTCTTTCCGGGTGGCGCGCCTTACCACCGGACTGGCCGAAGCGCTGCCGCGCTCCGGGTTGGTGCGCTTCCGCAACATCAGCTTCAACGCCAGGCAACTGCGCGAGCTGCGTTACGCAGCGCTGCTGCACGATGTCGGCAAGATCGGCGTGCGCGAGCACGTGCTGGTGAAAGCCCACAAGCTCAGCCCCGAGCATTACCAGGCGATCCGCGAGCGCATCAATCTGGAGATTGAACGCCTCAAGCGCCGCGCTCTGGTGCAGCAGCTGCTGATGCTGCGCAGCGGTATGGGCTCGCGCGAGGAACTGCTCAGCATCGAGCAGGAGCTGGAGAGCAAGCTGGCGGCGCTGGATGCCTATTGGGCAGCCATCCAGGAAGCCAACCAGCCGGATATGCAGAAGAGCAAACCCAGCAAAGCGCTCAAGACCGCAAAAGACTACAAGCTTTCGGAGCAGGACATCCCGCTGCTGACCGATGATGAGCACCGGGTATTGTCCATCCCGCGCGGCAGCCTGACGCCCGAGGAACGCATCGAGATCGAATCCCACGTGGTGCACACCTACAACTTCCTGCGGCGCATCCCCTGGCCCGCGGACCTGGCGGCGATACCCGAGCTCGCGGGTGCGCATCACGAGAAGCTCGATGGCAGCGGTTACCCGCGCGGCCGCACCCAGCGGGAAATCCCGTTCCCCTCGCGCTTGATGACGGTGGCGGACATCTACGATGCGCTGACTGCCGCCGATCGCCCTTACAAGAAATCCATGCCCTCAGAACGCGCCTTCAAGGTGCTGGAAGATGAAGCCAAGCATGGCAAACTGGATGCGGATCTGGTGAAGATCTTCGTGGAAGCCAAAGTTTTCACCCTGGCAGGCGAAGCTGCGACTGCCACAAACCAGTCTCGCTGAGAAACGTACGGCCTGTTCCCATCCGGATGGTTAAAAACATTCCCACACTGGCGTGAGATTATCCGGTAGTGATGTATTGATCCCCGGCTGATTCCAGGGCGTGGAAGGATTGTGGAAGTCGGAGCCCACTGAGGCTAGGAGTTCAAAGCGCTTGGCGAAATGGGCAGCGGCGGCGCATTCATCGCGGTTGCCGCCACCGCAGATCACTTCGATGCCATCGCCGCCAGCTTGCTTGAAGGCGGTGAGTGCTTTCATCAGCCAGTTACGCGTCATGCCATAGCGTAGCGGGTGTGCCAACACCGCCCAGCCACCGGCGGCGTGGATCCAGGCAATGCTTTGTTCCAGGTTCGCCCAAGTCGTTGCCACGTACCCCGGCTTGCCGCGCGCCAGCAGGCGCTGGAAAGCTTTCTGCGGCGTAGAGGCATGACCGTTAGTGCACAGCCACTGGGCAAAATGTGTACGCGTTACGTTGTCGTTGCCGGTCAGTTGCCGCGCTCCCGCGAACGCTCCGGGGATGTTGCGAGATTCAAGACGCTGGCCGATGGCCTGCGCGCGACCGCCGCGTACTGTCTGCAGGTGCGCCAGACCAGCGCTGAGAACGGCATTGCTGGTATCGATGTCCAGACCGATGATGTGCAGTGTCTTGTTTTCCCAGCTGACGGAGATCTCCACCCCTGCCACGAAACGGATGCCGGCGGCGTCAGCTGCGCTGCGGGCTTCTGCCAGGCCATCCAGGCAGTCGTGGTCGGTGAGCGCGAACAACTGCACGCCGCGCTCGGTGCACAACTGCACCAGCTCAGTCGGTGAGAGGCTGCCGTCGGAGGCGCGCGAATGCAGGTGCAGGTCGATCATGCGTTCAGGTCTGGGATCTGTAGGCTTTCGAGCTTGGTGATGTAATCTTTTATCTGCAGTTTGCGTTTCTTGAGGCGTTTGAGCTGCAACTCATTGGTGTGGATATCCTCGGCCAGGCGGCCGATCGCGATGTCCAGGTCACGGTGTTCCTCGCGCAGCTGTTCTAGCTTGGCAGCGATTCCTTGGGGTGGTTTGGTCTTTATCATTTGCTGATACGTAGGCATGCCATGTGTGCAGATGTTGCCTGCCAACATACGAGCCTGACGCCCAGGGTGCAAGCGGCCCGCCAGCGGCAAATTCAGGTTACCCGCACTGATGGGGTTGTATGACAGCGACTCAGCTAGAATAGTCAGGATTAAAAAACATATTTAACAAGCACTACGATGGAAATATTCAAGGTATTCCACATCGAAGCCGCCCACCGGCTGCCGAACCTGCCATCCAGCCACAAGTGCAGTCGCCTGCACGGCCATTCCTTCCGTGTGGAAATCCACATAGGCGGCGAACCGCAGCCCGACAGTGGCTGGATCATGGATTTTGCCGACCTGAAAAAGGCCTGCATGCCGATGTTCGATGCTCTGGATCATCGCTACTTGAATGACATACCGGGATTGGAAAATCCCACCAGTGAGAACCTCGCTCGCTGGATATGGATACGCTTGAAAGACCGGCTGCCGCAAATGGCGCAAATTACGGTTCACGAAACCTGTACCAGTCGATGTATTTATCGCGGAAAAGAAAAATCATGATATGGGAACAAATCGCTTGGCGGAATCCCTGCGATTCACTAAAATGATTGGCTTGGATTGCGCCGTTGCCTTGGGCAATGGCAGCCCCGACGCGGACGCGAGGTTTTTTCGAGGCGTTATTTTTCCACGTAGGCACCGGTTTTCGGGGCTTTTCGTGTGGAGGGCTTATTTTGGCTTTGAATGGAAAAGGTGTGTCAGTGACAACTTTGGTTTAGCCGCAGCAGAAAATTGATCCCTCTCCCTCCCACATGATGGATTGGTACCGCCAAATGGTGCTGATCCGGGCGTTTGAAATGCGTTGTGCACAATCCTATCAACAGCAAAAAATAGGCGGTTTCTGCCATTTGTATGTTGGGCAGG
>JAJYBN010000037.1 GCA_021779005.1 Pseudomonadota bacterium | reverse complement strand
TCATGATTTTTGCCTGTGTAGCCGCAGGTTGAGCATTTCCACCCCAAATGCGAAAGCCATGGCGAAATAGATGTAGCCCTTGGGGATATGCAGGCTGAAACCATCAGCGATCAGTGCTACGCCAATCAAGATCAGGAATGCGAGCGCCAGCATCTTGAGTGTCGGGTGTCGCTGTACGAAGCGGCTCACGATACCAGCGTACAGCAACATGAAACCCACGGCGATGAGGATTGCCGCAGCCATGACCCACAAACGGTCCGACATGCCGATGGCGGTGATCACGGAATCAAACGAAAATACCATATCGAGCAATGCGATTTGTATGACGGCAGAAGGGACCGAGAGGTGCACGCTGGCAGTGCGCGGTGTGGCGCCTACCTCAAGATTGCCGTGGATCTCCAGCGTGCTTTTGGCAAGCAGGAACAACCCGCCGCCGATCAACACCAGGTCGCGCAGCGAAAAGGGCTGTTCAAACAGGCTGAACAGCGGCGCGCTGAGCCGCGACAGCCAGAAGACCGTGACGAGCAGTGCAAGCCGCGTGAGCACCGCCAGAGAAAGACCGAAGCGGCGGGCGAAGTCCTGACGCTTCTGTGGCAGACGCGCGGTGACGATTGAAATGAAGATTATGTTGTCGATGCCCAGGACGATTTCAAGCGCCGTGAGTGTGACCAGCGCTGCCCAGACATTCGGGTCAGTGATCCATTCCATCATCCAGGCTCCTTGGCTTAACTGCGCAGATACGACGCGCCATTCACGTCCAA
Organism: Pseudomonadota bacterium; assembly: GCA_021779005.1. GTDB lineage: Bacteria > Pseudomonadota > Gammaproteobacteria > Natronospirales > REEB76 > REEB76. Next base: position 7,881 of record JAJYBN010000037.1, on the reverse strand, counting down.
TATGCAGCCCGTAGCGTACAGCATGCCGTCGGCTGCCAGTCGTACCACGGCTTCAGCGATTTCTTCCGGGGTGGCGGCGCGCTTCAGTGGACTCTGGGCGCGGATGGCATCGCCCTGCGGACCATCCAGCAGTTCCGCAGTCATGTCGGTGCGCACGAATCCCGGCGCCACAACACCCACGAAAATATTGTAGGGCGCCAGCGCCCAGGCCAGCGATTGTGACAGTTGATTGAGCCCCGCCTTGGCGGCCCCGTATGCGGGCGCTTCCGGCTCGCCGCGGAACGCACCACGGGATGAGATATTGATGATGTGCCCGCTTGTCTGTCGCATCATCATTTTGGCGGCCAGAAAACACAGGTTCGCAGGTCCGATGAGGTCGGCGTCCAGGGTGCGTTTCCAGGTAGCTTGCCAGTCGCGAAACTCAAGATTCGCGAGGGCTTTGACTTCATAGATCCCGGCGTTGTTCACTAACACATCCAGCCGCCCGTAATGACGCATGACTTCCGTCATGAGTCTTTCGCAGTCATCGGGGCTAGTTAAATCCGCCTGGAAAGTTGTGTGCTCGTCGCCTGGTAAGGATTTCGCCAGTGCCTGGGCCTGCTTTTGGCTTGAGCAGTAATGCACCGCCACACTCCCGCCGAGGCGCGCGAAAGCATTGGCAGTGGCGCTACCGATACCACGGGCGGCACCGGTGACCAGAATAACCCGTTTGGAAAAATCCAAGTATCACCCCCACACCCCCATTTTTTCACATGGAGATCAAACCGCAAGGAAATGCTTCGGACACTCCGTTACAATCGCACGCTCTTTGAATGGGAGCAAGTGATGGCGGCATTACCTGAATGTGTGGAGCTCGAAACCGGTGCTCAGCCGACTGCGAGCGTCATCTGGCTGCACGGCCTGGGCGCCGACGGCCATGATTTCGAGCCCATCGTTCCAGAGCTGAAGCTGCCCGGCGCATTGCCGGTACGCTTCGTGTTTCCCCACGCACCGGTGCGTCCGGTGACCCTCAACAATGGTTATCGCATGCGCGCCTGGTTCGATATCGTCAAGATCGGCATGCATCAGCCGCGTGACCTTGCCGGTATGCAGGCTTCGTGTGCAATGCTAGGAGCACTCATCGCGCGGGAAAATGCCCGAGGAATTCCAGCAACTCGCACCGTATTAGCGGGGTTTTCCCAGGGCGGCGCAGTGGCGCTGTACACTGGGTTGCAATACAAGCAGAGACTTGCAGGGATCATGGCGCTGTCCACCTACTTGCCGCTGGATGGATTTGCTTTACAGACCAATCCGGTCAACAAACAAACATCGATATTCTATGCACATGGTACGCAGGATCCGGTGGTGCCGCTGCAACTGGCCGAGCAGACCCGTGATGAACTCATGTTACGTGGTTACCCGGTTATCTGGCACACCTATCCCATGCCGCATGCCGTGCATCCTGCAGAGATCGAACACATCCGTGCCTGGCTGCTGAGCGTGCTGCCAAACGCATGAGCCTATTGACGGCTGATATTGGTTGGCATGTGCGCGAATGGCAGATGCTTGATTTCAGCGCTCGATTGTATAAATCAGGTCGGCACTGTTAGCGAAACTGCCGGACTCGGCTTCCAGCATCCAGCGGGTACTCAGTGTGTAGCGTATGCGCACCGTGTTAATGGGCTGCAACAAACCTACGCCGTAACTCACATATAGGCGCGGCGACAGGTATCGACCGAGAAACATCGCGGGAGCACTGGTGCCTGGACCGGTGGATACATTCTGGACCCCCACATCCTCGATGCCCACATGCTGGCCCACTTCTGTCCCCACTTCCTGCATCAGCAGTTGGCCGCCGGTGAGCGCCAGGGAGGTACCGGCCGTGGTGGGTGGCGCCCCCACAAGGGGTGATTGGCTCTGGCTGGCCGGTGCCTGGCCAGTGAGCAGATAAGTGAGCAACTGGGCTTGGGGCAAGGGCGGATCGGAGAACAGCGACACTTTTGGGTCGCGCAGGCTGCCACGTACCTGTACACCCACGCTCTGCTGGTTGGTACCTGGCAGCACGGTTTCCGGGTGTGCTGGCGGACGGATGGCGCGTATGTCCAGTGCTGGATCTGAAATCGGTCCGCCGTTGAACATCAGACGGCCGCGGGTAATCTTGAGTTTCTGGCCATAGGCTGCGTACTGGCCGTGCACGATCTGCAGTTCGCCACTGCCGGTGGTGTAATGGCCGGGGTCGTCCACCGCCAGCAAGCCACCGATAATGTGTCCGGTGAGACCGAAGCCGTCCAGATAAACGTCTTTGCCCATGTTGATGCGCACTTGTGCGTGCACACGCCATTTCTCCGGCGCTGGCTCGCCGTTTTCACCGACGATCACCTGGTCTGGCGAAACTTGCGCGGTATTCGTGAGGTCCCGCGGCCGCAATTTTGCATAAGGTACGTCGAGTGTGCCATCGAGATACACGTCTCGGTCATCGAGCTTGAAATCAATACTCGGTGAAACATCGATCTGTGCCTCCGGAATATCAGTCAGGCGAAAATTATCGCCACTGAGTTTTCCCTGAGCTTGCCAGATATTATTTTTCCTGACGGCGCTGCTTTGCCAGTCCAAAGTACCCTTGCCGGAGTGTGCTTGACCATCGAGCCTGAGATGCTCGCCATCGCCGGTCATGTTCAGCAGCACACCGGTCACATGCAGTCCAAGACGCGGTATCAAGACCGCACCATCGACCAGCGAAGCGCTGCCGTTGAACTGTGGGTCTGTCGGAGTACCACTTAACGACAGATCGATTTTGAGTTTTCCGTCCAGACCACCTACTTCCGGGATGAGTGCCGTCACCAGATCGAACTGGCGCATCTCGCCCTGGATGCTGCCGGAGATCGCTGGTTGCTGGCCATGGGTAATCTGCGAATGGATGTCCATGTGGCCACCATCCGTCAGTGCCCATGCGAGCTCCGCAGTGGTGAGTTTGTCATCCGAGTGCAGTTTGAGACTGCCGCTGGTGTAGGCCAGCATGGTCACACGGCGACGGTTGATGACATTGTGGATCGCGCCTGGCAACAGGCTGGCTGTAACATCCAAAGTGTGGCTGCCTTCAATGCTTTGCATATGCAAGGTGCTGTCAAAAGCGCCCTCGTATTCGAGTCCTTCCGGCAACAGCGCGCGCAGATCGGTGACCGGGACGCCGGTGAGTGCCGCATCGGTCTGCCATTGGCCGGGCTGCCAATCCAGCTGTACACAGGCGCGGGCCGTAGCCTGGGCTACACAGGCTTCTGGCAGGCTAAACCCCAAGGCTGCTATCTTCGGCTGCCAGGCCTGTACGGCCCGCCATTGGCCCGCTCCCTGTGGTGTCAGCGCCACCTCGCTGAAGTTGCCTTGCCAGACGGCCTCGTTCAACGCGCCGCTGCCATTGAGCAACGCTTTGCCGTAGGGCGAGGTTAACTTTGCAGTCAGTGAATGCGCACCCAGAGTTCCCGTGGCCTGCACCGCGAGCGTGTCAAATTTAAATTCCCCGAGCTGCACGCCTTCCGCATCTATACCGGCGCTGCCCGGTTGCGCATTACCCAGCATGCTGACTCGGGCGTCAATTTTTTCTATCGCATAGTCGTTGTAGTGCAGTGCTGAGCCATCGACGGTCAAACTCAGCAGTGGCGACGTTCCGCCCAGGTTCGCCTGCCCCTCACTCATCAGTTTTCCGCTGATGTCCGGCCACAGGGAGTTCAAGTCTGGAGCATCCAGTGTCCAGCTAAAAGACGGCTGTTTGCCGTAACTGCCGTTGAGTCTCAGGAAATTCACGCCGATGCTGGCCACGGCATTCTGAAATTGCCAGTCACCGTGCGTGTGGCTGAGTGTTCCAGATGCCTGCGCGTGGTGATCACGCAATCGGCCTTCGAGTTTCGTCAGCTGAAATGTCCAGGCAGCCTGCTTGCCGAGCCGGCCTGAGACCCGGGCGGTCAATGCGAGACTTCCCGGGAAACGTGGGTAGATGGCCGCGGGATTTATGTCCTGCGCACGAACATCGAATTGCCAGGGCTGTCCGTCGGCGTGGCTGACGTGCCCACTGGCCTGCAACCGGCCCGAAAGCCATGTGCTTGTGAACTGGTCCACCCGGGTTTGTGTTTCATCGCCATGTGCCTGCAGCTGCCAGTCCATGGGGGGTAAAGGTTTACCCTGATTGAACGATTCCAGCGCCACTCGGAAATCATGCGCGCGTGCCTGCAACCGCCAGGCATGGCGCGCTGTCAGATCGATCTCACCGTGGCCGCTGAAACTGCCGCCATCGGCGAGCGTGCCATCCAAGGACCAGAGCGCCTGTTGATCCTTGGCCCGGATTTCGAGTTGGCCGCTGGGTGAACTTAGCCACGGCATGCCGGTGAGTGGCAACTCCAAGACGCGCCACTTTCCGTGCAACTCCGGCAGCAGTTGACCGTCTGCGTATCCAATCTGGCCGCTGAGACTGAAACGCGTGGCGGTGTTGGCGCGCGCAAGTTCAAGTGCGCGGACCTGTAATTGCTGGTCTGCCCAGCGCAGGTCCACATGACTGCGCCAATCGCTATATTTTTGTTGGTATGCACTTAGATCGCCGCGTACCAGGGTGGCCTGCTGATCACCCTGCAGCGTCAAATGACCGCCTGCCTGCAGTTCAGGCCAGCCGGGACGCATGCGCTGGGGATCCAGTCCGCTGAAACTCAGCTCGCCCTGCCATGCAGGGCTTGTGAACAGGTGCTGCAATCTGGCGGTGAGTCGCAGCCGGAACGGCTCCTCCATGGAGGCGTTCAGCTGCATCATCTGTCCATCGCCGGCGATTTGCGCTTCACCTATGAACGCCGGTTGCTGTGGTAGCGTTAGCCGCCATTGCAATCTGGCTTGTATCTGTTCGCCGTGCCGGAACTGCCAGTCGCCCTCCCCCTGGATATGCACGTGCGCGCCCTCGGCCTGTAGTGAACGCACCGACCAGGCATGGTTATCCAGATTGGCCGCCAGCGTTGCCCGGTCGATGACCAGTGGTGTATGTATTGCTGGTGCGTGCAACACCAGGCGGCTGATTTCCAGGTTGCTGATCACCACGGCTACCGGAAGATGCGGCAGTCGCGGACGTATGCTTCGGGAAGCGTCAGCCTGGGCGCCCGGTTTCAAGTGCACCTCCACGCCTGCAGCGCTCAGTCTGTTGACAGACAGGCGCCGCGCAAGCAGAGCTCTTGGCCGCCATTCGAGATTCAGCGTCTGGATGCTGGCATCGAACCCGGCTTGATTGATCTGGATGTCAGTGAGGGTAATCGGACCTGCGAGCGTGCCCTGTACGCCACCCACTGAGAATGCACCCGGGTAATGGATTTCCACGCGCGCCACCACCCAGCGTAATACGCTCTGGTTGTGCAGCGCGATCCATGCCGTCGCCACCGGCGCCAGTATCAACAGCACGAGGACAGCGATGACGGTGCGCTTGATCACAGGTCCGGACCGATGCTGATATGGATACGATACCAACCCTGGGTGGGATCCTTGAGCGGGTGTGCCACGTCGAAGCGGATCATGCCCACCGGTGTGCGCCAGCGCAGGCCCACGCCGACACCCTTATCCAGGGAGGTGTTGAACGAATTCATGGCATTGCCAGCATCGATGAAGGCCGCCACCCCGAAGATGCGCGTCAGTCTCTGGTCCACTTCGATGCTGCCAACCAGCAGATCCTTGCCACCGACGACGTTGCCGTTCTGGACGGGTCCCAGGGTATTGTAGGCATAGCCGCGTACGCTCTGGTCGCCGCCGGCGAAGAAGCGCTGTGACAGGGGCAGTTCACTTAATTTACTGAGCGCCGTGGCGCCCACTTCACCGCGCAGCAACAGGCGCGTGCTGTCACCCAGCGGCAGGATCAGCTTGCTGATCAGATGCAGTTGCAGAAACGTGGTGTTGGATAGCAGGGCATTATCCGCACCGCGGATGTCCAGCGATACACGATAACCCTCGGTCGGAAAGATTGGCTCATTCCCGTAGCTGCGCGAGAACGTGCTGCCCGGCAGCAGGTAGATGTTTGTGGTGTTGCCGGTATTCAGGTCGCTGCTGTCATGTTCCAGTTGCAGATACTGGTTCCATGCCCAGGCGTTGAGCGAGGTATAACGGTTCACTCCGAGAGTATTGGTATAGGCAACGCCAGTGCCGGGGAACACCTGGCGGGTGTTACTCAGGCCATACACCACTTGCGCACCGTTGGGATCGGGCACGGTGTAATTGACCTGTGTGCTCGTGAGCACATGCGAATACTGACCCAGCACAGAGAAGCGGTGTCCCTCGCCATTCAGGCGCCGATTCTCCCAGCCCAGGGTGGCGCGCGGTCCGGTATCGGTGCCATAACCGATTCCGAGAATGTATTTATTGCGCTTGTTGGGCGTGAGTACGATGCGGATGGGGATACGGCGATCAGCACCCGCTTGCTTGCGCTGTACCTCTAGATCCACGCTCGCGAAATATTCCGAGTCGTCCAAGGCATACTCAAGCGCCAACAGCTTGTTATTGTCGTAAGCGTCGCCCGGTTTGAATGTGAGGTATTTTTTGAGAAAGGACTCCTGCATGAAATCCTGCACGAAAATTACCGCGCCGAAGTAATAGCGGGGTCCGGTTTCGAGATGCAAGACAACATCCGCCCAATGCTGCGCTGGATCCACGCGCAGTACGCTGCTGGCGAATTTCGCGTCAATGTAGCCTTGACGGGCTGCGATGGCCTGCAGCCTCTGTTTCAGGTTTTCATAGGCGGGCTGGTTGAGCTGCTGGCCGCTTTTGAGCGGCATCACCGCGAGATATTTCTTGAACGCCGGATCGTCTTTCCCGTCGCCGCTGATTTGCACATCCACCGTGCGTATCAATACCGGCGTGCCAGGTGTTATCTCGTATTTGGCTGACCAACCAGTGGGGGTCTCCAAGAGCTCGCTTTTGATGACCGTTTGGTAGTAACCAAATGGCTGCAGTGCCTGTTTGATCTCCCGGGGGGCGCGTGCATTCAGACGATCCACCAGGCTGGCATTCAGATTGGGTGAGCTGCGGTAGGTATTGATACTGAGGTAGGCGAGCACGTTTTTGAGCAGATCGCCTGAGACGCCCTGTACCTGTACATCGACACTGGGCGTTGCTGCATAGGCAGTGATGCTGAATATCAGAATCAAAAGACCAAACAGGCAGCGAATCAGGCGCAAGTCTTTACGTGTCATGATCGTCCCAGCAGGTTTTCTATGCTGAGCGCGGGCAGCGTGTCGGCTGGCGTGAAACCGAAAATCTGCGCATAGAAGGCCAGTTCCGCTTCCAGGGCGTGCTGCAGGCTTTCGCTGCTGCGAAAACCATGCCCCTCTGCGGGGAAAGTCACATAGGCTACCGGAAGTTTCTTGGCACGCAGCGCCTGCACCATGCGCTGCGTCTGATCTGGGGGCACCACCCGGTCCTTGAGACCCTGGAAAAATATCACCGGGCAGTTGATGTGGTCGGCCGCGTATAACGGCGAACGCGCACGGTAAAGCTCGCGGGCCGCGGGCCATGGACCCAGCAGGCTGTCACCGTAATGTGCTTCGAATTTGTGGGTGTCGGTCATGGCGCTCGCCAGTTCACTGATACCGTAGTAGACCGCGCCGGCCTTAAAAAGCTCATGGAAGGCCAGCGCACACAGTACCGTGAACCCGCCGGCGCTGCTGCCGCTGATGATGATGCGTTGCGCATCCGCCTGTCCGTTGCTGATCAGATGACGCGCCGCATGCATGCAATCCTCCACATCCCTGATGCCCCATTGTCCGTGGAGGCTGCGGCGGTAGGCGCGGCCGAAGCCGCTGCTGCCGCGGTAGTTCACGTCGGCCAGCGCGAAGCCTCGGCTGGTCCAGAACTGGATGCGCGGTTCCAGGCCATTACCGTTCATGGCGGTGG
>JAJYBN010000036.1:5423-8727 GCA_021779005.1 Pseudomonadota bacterium | reverse complement strand
ACCTTCGGCGTTTTCGACCCTAATAATCCCGCGAACTATCTGCAACTGTTCAGTGGGCCTGCCAGTTCTGGATGGACGACGTCCCTCACCAATCTGGGCGGAGGTAGTTACGTAGCCAACTACTTCAATGCGCTGGGCGTATTTCAGGGCAGCTCATCGGCGACCTTCAGTGTGAACAATGTCTTTGGTTATTACCTGGATACACCGAATGGCTTCTTCTATTCGGATCCGGCCATGAACGAGACGGGCGGCACGGTTTACCCGAATGGCACGCCCCATATGGTTGCTTATGATGGCAATGGAACCAATACCATCAAGGTCGGGAATGTGACGGGGGTGTGGGGAGCCAACGAATACATCATGGCCTGGGAAGACACGCCCTTTGCCAAATCTGATCTGGATTACCAGGATTTCATCGTCATCGTGGAATCTGTGCATCCGATACCGGAGCCGGCTGTCCTTGGCATGTTTGGTCTGGGTCTGATAGGTGTTATGTTCGCGGTGCGTATGCGCCGGCGCAATAACCGCAATAGTTAACTAGTAGAGATACTGATAACAATATCTTCTAAGCTCTACTGAATGTTTCTGGCCCGCCGCTTGGCGGGCCTTTTATTTATGGCTGTCGACTACGCATTGACCATCAACCCCAGTCGCGATTCAGCTGTGTCAGCTGTTATACTGAACATAATATGAACCAAGCGGAAATGCAGCCAGGCAAACAGTGCTATAGGGTGGACTTGATCGCGGCGGCGCGCCCAAATTTCATGAAAGTCGCCCCCGTGTTCCATGCTTTGTCTCATGAGCCTTGGTGCCGTCTGCGACTCGTGCACACGGGCCAGCATTACGATGCCTCGATGTCAGAGGCCTTCTTCAAGGATCTCGAACTGCCCGAGCCGGATGTCCACCTGGGGGTTGGCAGCGGCAGTCATGCCGAGCAGACCGCCCAGGTGATGCTCGCGTACGAAAGATCCTGTGTTGCCGACCGCCCCGATCTGATAGTGGTGGTAGGCGATGTCAACTCCACACTGGCCTGTGCACTGGTGGGGGCAAAATTGCATATCCCGGTCGCACACCTGGAAGCGGGTCTGCGCAGTGGCGACCGCGAGATGCCTGAAGAGATCAACCGCCTGGTGACTGATGCCGTGGCTGATATTCTCTGGACTCCATCACCGGATGCGGATGAGAACCTTGCCCGCGAGGGGATAGCAGCTGACAAGATCACTCGGGTGGGCAATATCATGATCGACTCTTATGAACTGATGCGTACGCGCATTCAAGCAAGTCCTGTGCAGAGACAACTGGGAATCGAAAAAAAAGCCTACGGGGTGGTTACCCTACATCGCCCAACCAATGTGGATTACCCAGAGATTCTCCAGCAGTTGGTAGAGCAGCTGATGAACATCTCCGGTAAATTACCACTGGTTTTTCCGGTGCATCCACGCACCCGAAAAAACCTGGTGACGACCGGGCTCCTGAAACGGCTGTCGGAAGCTCCGGGAATGCAGCTTATTGAACCCCTGGGGTATGTGGATTTCATGAATCTGGTCTGCAGTGCCAGGCTGATCATCACCGATTCCGGAGGAGTCCAGGAGGAGACGACGTACCTTGGCATACCCTGCCTGACTTTACGCAACACGACCGAAAGGCCGATTACTGTAAGCCAGGGCACCAATCGCCTGGTGACGGCACAGGGGCTCATCGAGGCCGTCAGCGGGGTGTTGAGTAGCAAGGTATCCCGGGGGCAGAAACCCGCCCTTTGGGATGGTCGGACGGCCACCCGTGTAGTGGAAGATATAAAGAGGCGTCTAGGCCTTTCGCAACCTAAACACGCCGCGCTAGGATGAATTATGCTGTCTGCGGACAGCATCCGGCAGAGGGAAGTGCACTGTGAACCCAACCAGCCGTTACGGCGATGCATAGCATAGAAATCACCAGTTATCTCGTGGGCGCCATCGCCTACTTGGTATTCACAGCCATGCTCGTGATTGGCTGGCGTGGTGGTCGTATCGGCGGACTGCTGATATTGGCCGCTGGCATATCCACTCTGTGGAGCGGATTCATTGCGTATGCGGGTTGGCAGGAGACCACGAAAGTCCTGTGGCTGCTGATTGCTGAGATCCTGCGTTATGGAATCTGGCTGAGTTTTTTGCTGGCGTTATTGGGATCCATGAAAATCCAGGGCGTGGTGCCCAAATTGCGTATCGGTGTGCATACGGTCTGGATTGCGCTGGTTCTGTATTGTCTGGCGATGCTCATGGATCTGCAAAAGGTTATTCCCATACCTTTCACCATTGGAGTGCCGGTCATGGGCATCCTGGTGCTTGCCTTGTGCGGCCTGGTGTTGTTGGAGCAACTCTATCGCAACGTGCGGCCAGAGCAGCGTTGGGCACTGAAATTTCTGGTGATCGCACTGGGCATCATGTTTGCCTACGATTTTTTTGTTTATACCTATACCAATTTATACCAGCAAATGAACCAGGGTATGTGGGCGGCACGCGGTTTCATCAATGCACTGGTGGTGCCGTTACTGGCGGTGGCGGCTGCACGCAATTCAGGCTGGGCATTGCAGGTGGCCGTATCACGGCGAGTGGTGTTCTATAGTAGCAGTCTGTTTGCAGCTACGATTTACATTGTTGCCACAGTCATCGGTGGCTATGTCGTGCGCTTCTATGGGGGCGACTGGGGGCGAGTTGCGGCGATAACACTGATCTGTGCCGCAGGAATATTACTTTTGTTGGTGACATTTTCAGGACAGGCCCGCTCACGCCTGCGGATGTTCCTGCACAAAAACTTCTTCAATTACCGGCATGATTACCGCGAAGAATGGTTGCGGTTGACCTCTACCCTTTCTAATGGAATGGAAGATCTGCAGGTACGCGCGATCCGGGCATTGGCACAGATAATGGATAGCCCCGCAGGAGCCCTGTTTGTAAAGAATGAAGCCGGTGACTTCGTACCGACAGCCAATTTGAACATGACGACGGTTGCCGATCTTAAATTCAGTTCAACCACTTCTTTTTTTGTTTTTATGCGTGATCGCCAATGGATTTATGATTTTAGCGGACCTGTACCGCTGGAAGACGCGCAACTGGCGGCACCACCGGATCTCGCCATTCTCCCGCATGCATGGCTGGTGGTGCCATTGCTGCTGGATGGGAATTTGACAGGTTTCGTCGTGTTGGCCCAGGCAAGAGCGCGTCGCCAACTCGATTGGGAGGATATGGACTTGTTGCGTGCCGCTGGCAGCCAGGTTGCCAGTACGCTGGCACAGGCAGCGAGTGCCCGGCGTCTCGCGGAGGCACGC
>JAJYBN010000036.1:737-5413 GCA_021779005.1 Pseudomonadota bacterium | reverse complement strand
TTTGTTATGGACGATATCAAGAATCTTATCGCCCAGCAGTCGTTGTTGATAAAGAACGCCGAACGCCACAAGCACAACCAGGAATTTGTTGACGATATGCTTGCGACGGTCGCGAATTCAGTGCATCGCATGACAAAACTGCTTGAGCAGTTGCGTGGCGAGACACCGTCTGAACAGCATACACGGGTACATCTTGATGCATTGCTTAAGCGTGTTATTTCCGATAATAGTGTACAGTTGCCAAAACCAAAATATATTTCAAACACGCAAGAGAATCTTTATGTGCAGGCGGATTCCAGACAGTTGGCTGCGGTGCTGGGGCATATCATCCGCAACGCCCAGGATGCCACGCATGAGTCGGGACTTGTGCTGGTGCGGCTGCAGAGCGGGATAAACCAGGCAGTGATTGAGATCGAGGATGACGGGGAAGGTATGGATGAGGAATTCGTGAGGACCCGGCTGTTCGAACCGTTTTTTACCACAAAGTCCAGCAAGGGTATGGGCATCGGCGCTTACCAGGCGCGCGAGTATATTCGCTCTCTGGGCGGAAAAGTGAGTGTCAAAAGCGCCATCGGGCGCGGTACCGTATTTAGTCTGTACTTGCCTTGCGACAATTCACCAACTGAATCTGTACAAGCACAGAGTATGCGGGAAGCGTCATGAGTGAAAACGTGCATACACTCCTGATCGTCGAGGATGATGCCGGTCTGCAAAAACAGTTGCGCTGGAGTTTTGAGGACTATATCGTCGTCCCAGCCACAGATAAAGCCACTGCGCTGGCGGCTTTGCGGCGGCATGAACCGGCAGTCGTTTTGCAGGATCTTGGCTTGCCGCCGGATCCGGCAGGTACCCGTGAAGGGTTTACCGTGCTCACCGAGATCCTCCATCAGGCACCCCATACCAAGGTCATCGTGATAACCGGTAACGGTGATAAGGACAACGCCTTGAATGCCATTGGGCTTGGCGCTTACGACTTCTGTCCAAAGCCACTGGACGTCGATGTATTGCGCATCATCGTAGAGCGTGCTTTCAGGATGCACGAATTAGAGATGGAGAATCGCAAGCTAAAATCTCAGCCTGATACCAAGATGGATGGCATCATTGCCAAAAGCGACTCCATGCTTAAGATATGCCGGCTTGTGGAAAAGCTCAGCGTCACGAATGCGACCATCCTGCTGCTTGGAGAAACCGGCACCGGCAAGGAACTGTTTGCCCGTGCCTTGCATCGACTGAGTCCACGCCATGATGGGCCATTCATCGCCATCAATTGTGCGGCCATCCCAGAAACACTGCTGGAATCTGAGTTGTTCGGCTACGAGAAGGGCGCCTATACCGGTGCCAGTAAGCAGACTAGAGGCAAGCTCGAGCTTGCGCATGGCGGTACCCTGCTGTTGGACGAGATTGGCGATATGCCACTCCAACTGCAGGCAAAAATGCTGCGTTTCCTGCAGGAGCGGGTGCTAGAACGTGTCGGTGGGCGTGAAGAAATAGCCGTGGATGTGCGCATCGTGTGTGCAACTCATCAGGATATCCAGGCGTTTATACCGCAAGGGCGATTCCGAGAAGATCTGTACTATCGTATCAGCGAAGTCGTGCTCAAGATTCCACCCCTGCGCGAGCGGCCAGGTGATGTAGTGCTGCTCGCGCGGCATTTTTTTGAACAAGCCATCAAACGCCATGGCCGGCCGTTACAGGGCTTTACCCCGGCTGCGCTGCAGGCAATCGAATCCAACGCGTGGAGGGGTAACGTGCGTGAACTCGAGAACACTATAAATAGCGCTGTCATAGTAGCGGATGACCGTCAGATTACCCCCAAGGACCTGGGCCTGGAGCCGGGCGACGGTCAAACGGAAATAATCACGTTACGTCAGGCCCGCATGGCTGCCGAAAAACACGCCATCCAGCAAGCCATGGCGCGAGCAGACGGGAAAATCGCGCAGGTTGCTGATATTCTCGGCATCACACGCCCGACACTTTATGATCTCATGGAAAAATTGGACATGGGCAAGCCCAGTGAGACGCGTTGATATCCATCTGGTTTGAATGATATGGAGAATGAACATGATGATTAGTAAACAGCGGGGAACTATGCATCGCTGGCTTCTGCTGGCACTTATTGCATTCCTACTCGGTGCCTGTAGTCAGAAAGGGAGTGTAGCGGCGGCAGCCAAGTACGAGGCCAATGGGGAATATCGCGCCGCCTATATAGAGTCCAAGAAAGTGTTGCAGAACGACAGCACCAATGGCCAGGCCTGGCTGACGCTCGGCAAAGCCTCCATCATGATGGGATCCCCCAAGGACGCTATCACCGATCTGCAAAACGCCAAGAAATATGGTGTATCCCAATCCGAATGGCAGATTCCCATGGGGCGCGCGTTACTGCTGACGCAGGGATTCAACACACTGCTTAATACGCTAGCACCGTCTGAGGCGCGCTCGGAGGCAGACAAAGCCCGTGTTGAGGTCCTGCAGGGTGATGCCTATCTGGGTCTTCGGCAGCCTGATAAGGCTAAATTACTATATCAGTCCGCACTCAGCAGAGAGTCCAATGACCCACAGGCGCTGGTGGGATTGGCGAAGCTAGCGGCCGGCGATAATGATTTGGATGCCGCCAACAAATATGTACAACAGGCTATCGCGTCCGCACCTGAGGACGCCACCGCATGGATCTTGAAGGGAGATCTCGCTTTCAACGCGCAGGATTATGCAGGCGCTGAGACAGACTATGAGAAGTCCTTGAGTGTAAAGGACAGCGAAAGGCTGCCGCAGCAGCAGTATTATGCGACGGTGCGGATTGCGGATGCGCAGATCCAGCTGAACAAGCTGGACATGGCGATGGTGAATATCGGAACTCTCGAAAAGATGTCACCTGAACAGCCCTATCCGCATTATCTGCATGCAGTAGTGCTCTACAAGCAGTCTCATTACGCTGATGCAGTAACGCAGCTGCAGCAGGTTCTAAGGGTTGTACCAAACAGTGAACCTGCACAGTTGCTCATGGGGGCGGTGAATTACGCACAGGGCAATTATAGCCAGGCAGACATGTATCTTAGTAATGTGCTGGGGTTGAACGACAAGAACGAGGCTGCACGCAAACTGCTGGCCATCACACTGTACAAGGAAGGACAATCCCGTCAGGCACTACAGGTGTTACGGCCAGCGATACCAGGCAAACCATCGGATGCGCAATTGATGGCTCTTATAGAGAAAAATGCGGCTGAAAGTGTCAATCCTTCCGGGAATACAGAGCAGCCACAGCAGGGCAGCCCGCCAGATAAACAGCTCACAGATATTGAAAAGGCCATCGCTGCAGGGGATATAGACGAGGCTATACGCCTGGCGAAAGCACTACCGACCACGACGACATCGCAGGAAGCACAACGCTACACATTACTGGTACTGGCTTATCTCCAGAATCGACGCCCGGATCAGGCGGTTGGGGTAGCCGCCGAATATGTTAAAAAATATCCGAAACTGAGTAGTGCGCACCTGTTGCATGGCACAGCGCTGGCGGCGGCAGGCGATCGTGCTCAGGCTCGCGCTGAGTACACGCAAGCCTATCATCTGGATCCAAAGAATATCGCTGCGCTCATGAGCCTTGGCAGCCTGGATATGGTCGAGAAAAACTATAAGGAAGCACTCGCACAGTATCAATTAGTTTTAAAAGCAGATCCCGGGAATGCAGTCGCCATGACAGCTGCAGGACGGGTCATGGTCGCAATGGGCGATCGCGCAGAGGCAATGGACTGGTTCAAACGTGCAATCAAAGCGGCCCCAAAAGCCATAGATCCTTATGTTGATTTGATCGCTCTATATACCAGCAGTGGTCAATTTGACGATGCCATCAGTATGGCCAAAACCCTCAATGACATCGCACCGAATAATCCTCGTGCACTCAACGCGCTCGGTATTGCAGAATTGGAATCCGGAAAATATAAGGATGCACTGGTTCCTCTGCAGCAGTCCGTCAAGCTCGCGCCACATGTAGCGCTATATCGCACCAATCTGGCCCGTGCGCAGTTACTTGATGGTCAGGCAAAGGAAGCAGAAGCAAATCTGGAGCAGGTGAACAAAGCCGCACCAGATGACGTGACGAACGCCTCACTGCTAGCATTACTCAAGCTCAAAAACGACGACATGACCGGCGCACTCTCTGTAGCGCGTGCGCTACAGACTCATCCGCAATCCCGCGTTGCGGGACTGGCTCTGGAAGGTGATCTCTACATGGAGAAGAAGCGCTATGCGGAGGCCGTCAAGGTCTTTCAGAGCGGGTTGAAACTCGATTACATCAGGCCGCTGGTAGTCAAGTCGTTCCTGGCAGCCAATGCGGGCGGCATGAAAGATGCGGATAGTGGGTTACTGACCTGGCTGGGAAGCCATCCCGATGATACCGCTATGCGCTTGTTGCTTGGCGAATACTATATGAATCATGCTCAATATGACCAAGCAGATATACAGTTACAAAGCGTGATCAAAGAATTTCCGGATAATATCGTGGCGTTGAACGATCTTGCATGGATCTACACGCTGCAAAATAACCCTAAGGCAGTTGATTTGGCCGAGCACGCTCACCAAATAGCCCCGACCTCGGCGAGTGTCACCGATACGTATGGATGGGCACTGGTTCTGAACGGCCAGGCTGACAAGGCGCTGCCCTTGTTGCAGGCGGCGGTCAA
>JAJYBN010000036.1:0-727 GCA_021779005.1 Pseudomonadota bacterium | reverse complement strand
GCACGGCCCAGCGCAGCCGCTGACGCACAGGTCGCACGTCGAGACGCACGCGGCGTTGCACGCCGAGAGCTGCTGCTGGCAGAGCTTCTTGCCGTCTTTGCCGCTGCCCTTGTTGCAGGCGGCGGTCAAACAGTTTCCAGAGGTACCGACCATGCGCTATCACCTGGCAGTCGCGCAGTCCCGCAGTGGTGACAAGTCAGGAGCACGCATGAATCTGCAGATGGCACTCAAATCCAGCCAGAATTTTCCGGAGCGTGCTGCTGCCGATAAGCTGTATCACGAGCTGGGTAACTGAATCCGGTCCGCGGCAGGCAAGAACCCAGCAGCACTCACGCTAGGACGATCTGGGTGCAATGAGTCACTGCAACGGCGGTCGCAGTACGTCTGAGCACGACACGCATCGTTCGTGCGCTTCTGTCTAAAGCCTGCGTCGATGCTTGCGTCTGAGGCCCAGATTTAGACTCGACAGGACAGCCAAGCCCAGCAGGCCCAATGCACCACCGCCACCTGAGCCACCTCCACTTGAACCTCCTCCGCCACCACCACCAGCAGCACTGACGGTTATGTTTTCAGTGGCCGGGGACGAGACCCCAGCGGCATTGGAGGCGGTGAAGGTGAAGCTGTCGGCGCCGCTGTAACCGCTGGTGGGCGTATAAGTGAACGCACCGGTCGCCGCATTGGTGAGCGTTACAGTGCCGTGAGCAGGCTGGGTGGCGATCTGGAAGGC
>JAJYBN010000035.1:7176-8995 GCA_021779005.1 Pseudomonadota bacterium | reverse complement strand
GGGCGGACTGAAACCCGATGCGGTGTTTTTCAAGGGAAACAGAGTATGAAGAAACTGTCGCTGACCGGTGCTGATCTGACCCTCAAGACGCTGGCGGAGTTCGACAGACTGCGGCCACAAACGGTCATCAACCAGGATGCGCTCACGCGTATGCAGGCGAGCGTGGACACGGTACGCCGCGTCGTCGAGACAGGGCGTGTCAGTTATGGCATCAATACTGGATTTGGGGCACTCGCCCGGGAACACATATCCCGCGACCAGCTCATCCAGTTGCAGTACAACCTGGTGCGCAGCCATGCCTGCGGCCTGGGCGAGCCACTCTCGCCGGGCGTCACTCGCCGCATCCTGCTGCTGAAAGCCAACAGCCTGGCTATCGGCAACTCCGGGATTCGACCGCTCGTAGTCGACACGCTGCTGGCATTGCTCAACCACGATGTGCTGCCGGTCATTCCCGCAAAAGGGTCCGTAGGCGCATCCGGGGATCTGGCGCCACTCGCACACCTGGCCCTGGCCCTCATCGGTGAAGGTGAAGCTTCGCATGCTGGAGAAATATTGCGCGGTCCGGCGCTGCTCAGCGCAGCGAATACCAAAGCGGTACGACTCGAACCCAAAGAAGGGCTGGCCCTGCTCAATGGCACCCAGGTGAGTGCGGCGCTCGCGATGGAGGGGCTGTTTCAGGCGCGCGAAGCCCTGCTGTCGTCCATCGCGATCGGCGCTCTCACCGTGGAAGCCATGGCAGGCAGTTATAGCCCTTTCGATGCACGCATCCATGCGGTACGCAACCTGCCAGGGCAAATTCTGGTTTCTGGATTGTTCCGAGGCCTCCTGACCGGCAGCGGGATCTGGCAGTCGCACCAAGGCTGCGACCGGGTGCAGGATCCCTACGCCTTGCGCTGTATGCCGCAGGTGTTTGGCGCCATCTGGGATACCCTTGCACATGCTGCCCGGATACTGGGAAAAGAGTGCAATAGCGTTTCAGACAATCCACTCATCTTCGGTGATGAAGTACTCTCGGGCGGCAACTTCCATGCGGAGTCCCTGGCGTTCGTGGCAGATTTCATGGCCATCGCTGCCACTGAGCTCGGCAATATCTCAGAACGGCGCACCGATCTGTTGCTCAGGAAAGTCAACCCGCGGCTGGAAATGTTTCTGGCCAGGCAACCGGGCGTGGAATCCGGTTTCATGATCGCACATGTGACGGCTGCAGCCCTGGCCTCTGAAAACAAGACCCTGGCGCACCCTGCCTCAGCCGATACCATTCCGACATCCGCGGGCCAGGAAGACCATGTGAGCATGGCGCCCTGGGCTGGCTTGAAACTGCTCCAGATCCTGGAAAATGTGCGCTACATACTTGCGATCGAGGCACTGACAGCGGCGGCCGCCATCGATGCACAGCGACCGCTAAAAACCACTCCTCAATTGGAGAAGGTCCATGCGCGGCTGCGAGAGCACGTGGCAGCCCATGATGGCGACCGGCGGCTGGATGGAGATATCCGCAGGATCGCCGGGGAGCTCAAGGACGGTCTGCTGGTCGGATGCCTTGAGCTAGAAGGTGTCGCCGATCTATACGCCTGAACCTGCTGCGTGTTCCATTCATTAATGGGGTAATTGCCGGGGAATTCATGCGTTCTTGGAATATGTCATGCAAGCGACATATTTTGTTATTTTGGCTATAATCAAACTAGATGCAAATGGATTTACATACAACTGTAACAATAGCACCGTGTTGCATAAGGTTTATGACGACCTCGCGCAACGTGGGGTAGTCAGGGGCCTCTTGTTTTCCCCCTTTGACGAGAGGCCCCTCTTTTTTTTGGCC
>JAJYBN010000035.1:0-7166 GCA_021779005.1 Pseudomonadota bacterium | reverse complement strand
CTTCAATACGCTGTTCCTCTATGAGTGCGCGACAGTAAGCTGTAAAATCACCATTGACCTAACAGAGCCAATCTCCCGGCTGTATTCCACATCCTGATCCGGAGTCCCCATGCTCAGACTGTTTGTCCGGTACATAGCCGTGTTGTGCGTGCTATTCCTCACTAGTTGCGGTGGCGGCAGTGGCCCATCATCGAACCTCTACCTTTACGTCGCCGATGCGCCGATTGACCAGATCAACAGTGCCAATATTTCGATGACCGAAGTGGATGTTACCGGAGATAATGGCACCCAATACTTTCCATTTCCTACTGTTACAACGCTAAATTTCTATAATCTTCAGGGTGGCCTTTCGGCGTTCCTGGCCAACCTGGCCCTGCCATCCGGCCATTACACCTCCATCACCCTGCACTTTGAGGCAGCCCCAGGTACGCTGGTCTCAAATGTCACGCTGATTGGCAACGGTAATACCTATCCATTGGTCATACCTGCCGGACAGCCGACCACTTTCACCTTACCTGTGAATTTCATCATTTTTAAAAATATAAGCGCCAGTTACACCATCGATCTGAATCTGCGCAGCTCCATACTGCCGGATCCCAGCAATCCCAATCAATACATCCTGCAGCCAGTATTACGTGCCGTGGACAACAACGATGAAGGCAGCATCACGGGTACTGTAGCCACTTCACTCGTCCCGTCCGGCTGTTCACCCACTGTGTATGTATACACTGGCAACGTGACGCCGACGGATGTGGATGTCAATGCTCCGGCCGGAACGGTACAACCCATCAGTAGTGCCCTAGTGGGAATCAACTTCACTACAGCCATATACAACTTTACAGTTGCCTATCTACCGCCGGGCCTGTACACCATAGCCCTCACCTGCCAAGCGAATCTTGATAATCCGACGACAGCCGACAATATAGTCTTTTCGCCCGTGATAACCGCCACTGTCACTGCCCAGCAAACGACCTTCGTGAGCCTGAAATAAGCTACGGCAACGCCCTACGACGGGCGTAACCACAGGACACGCGAACGCGTTTATTTGAGAGTAAGATTATCAGCGACAGTTTTATCCTGTCATGCCAGTTATCCTGGGAGGTATTTATGCGCCGGCATACATACAAGTTCCTCGTCCTTACCCTGGTCCTTGGTGCGCTCGCAGGCTGCAACACCAGCGGCACTGGCCAGATGCAATTGTCGATAACCGATGCGCCGGTGGATGGCGCCAGCAGCGTGGTGGTGGATATCCTCAGTGTGCGAGCCATACCCGTCACTGGCAGTCCTGTCAGTTATACGTTCACGCAACCCCAGCAGATCGATTTGATGCAGCTGCAAAAGGGGCTGAATACGTCACTCATCGACAACTGGATCCTGCCGGCCGGTGAATATACTGGCCTGATACTGACAATTAGTGCCAATGGCAGTGGCACAGATTCGTACATAACACTCAATGATGGCAGCCAGCACGCTTTGGTTCCGGCACCCCAGGCGGCTTACTGTGGGTTGTCTTGTGGTCTAACTGTCGACCTGAGTATCAACACGCCTTTCTCGATCAGCAACTCGATGGCAGGTGACTACATGCTCGACTTCGATGCGCGTAAATCCATACTCCCGCCGGCTTCGGGCTCGACTGCCTATCAGCTCTACCCCGTCGGCCGCCTGGTGAATGTCGTGGACGCCGGTAATATCATCGGCGTAGTGCCCAATGCCCTCATAACATCTGGTTGTACGCCCGTGGTGTATGTATTCGACGGCGCCAGTGCCACGCCGACTGACATTGACGACAGCGCGTCAGCCACCAGTCAGCCGGTCACCGAGAGCGCCGTCCAGTTAAACAACACCAGCGGTGAATATCAGTTCACCGCCGCATACCTTGAACAGGGAAACTACACCCTGGCCTTCACCTGCCAGGCTGCCCAGGACGACCCGGCTACCGCCGACAACATCGCTTTCACCTTCACCGGCAGCCTGCGGGTCGTGGCACAACAAACCGTCCGCACGATTCTGAACAGTTCACAGTAATCAGGCCAGCACCGACTCATCGAATCCAGGAATCAATGGGATGTTCTGCCTTCCTATGGATCCATCCCGATCCATTCATGACGACGAAATACGCGTTCATACCCGATCACGTACAGCAGCTGTAACCCTGCAGCTATATAGAATGGCGTGAGAAACATGCCAGCCGCGATCATCGGTCCCGCGATGCCTGGCCCGATCGATTGCGGCACCTGGAATGATGCCGCGTTGACACTGACCGCCAGGCCGCGACGCTCGTCGCGCATCAGCGATACCACCTGCGCCTGGCGTGCGCCCAGGGATGCGCCGCTGGACGCAAGCCGCAACATGTAAATCAACGCCGCCAACCAGAACCACGGCATGAGCGGGAGAACCACCAGCAGCAGCACGCCAAGTCCGCGTGACCATACGACCGAACTGACCAGGCCATGCCGCTGCGTGAGCCGACCTGCGAGAATCGAGGTGATGCCGGTGAGCGCGAAGGTGGCCGCCATCATCGGTGCGATGGCGCCGGGGCCGACATGGAAACGTAAGGCAAACCAGTATGCGATCAGTGTCCCCGTCAGTCCGATGGATAGGCCATTGATGGTATTCAACTGAAACAGACGGTACAGGATATGATTTTCAAAATGATGGGCTGGTGCCGTTCTCAGGACTTTGGCGCTGACGCGCGACTCCGGTTCAGGACGCAATTCCTGTGCGCGGCTCAACAGCCACAGGTTCATGAAGCCACCCAGCACCACGATCATGAAAATCGGGCTGTACGCCAACCGTGGGCCCAGTGACTGCAGCCAGAATGCCGGGAGTATCGCCAGCAGCGCGCCCAGGGTCATCCCGAAAAAACCCACGGCGGAATTCAAGCTGTAGATCCAGCCGCGATTGACCGCTGGCGCCGCTTCCGCAAGCCAGGATTGCTCCGCCGGTGCGAATGGTCCAGCGGAACCGTTGCTACCGCGCCCAAAGCCACCGACGATGATGGCTGCCGCCAATACCGCTGGGCTGGCGAACACCAGCGGTGCCAGACCGCACAGGATGGTGAAACCCTCGTTGTACAGCAGGAAAGGCTTGCGCTTGAAACGGTCACTCGCGACGCCGATGAACAGGCTCAGGAAAGCTGCGATCAGGCCGCCTGCGGTCAATGTCAGGCCTATCTGCAGGCCACTCCAGTGCAGGGCATGCAGATACAGGGACAAATCCGCCACCAGTGCGCCCTGGGCTACGCTGCGCACCGCGCGCGCTGCCAACAGGCGGCGCGTGGTCGGATGCAGTTCATTCAGCGCCAGCCACATAGGCACGACTTACCAACCTTACTGGGTGCGTGCGCAGACCGGCACGAATGGAAACCGCGGAATTGGATGATGCCTGGAGTCAGCTATGGATTTTATCAGTATGGGTCGCTGTGTCATAGCGAACAAACCGCATCCCGGTTCATGAACCTTGCAGGGTTTCAGAACCGCCCGGCACTCACGAAGCGAGCCTTCCAATAGGGGCTGTCCATGCGCGCATAGGAAACCGGCTGGCCGCTTTCAGGGGCATGGATGAATTCACCGTGGCCGGCATAAATGCCAACGTGCATCTGCGCGTCGCCGGCAATCTCAAAAAATACCAGATCCCCCGCCTGAAGATCGCGTTGCTGCACCGGGTGCGAGGCATACAGCTGCCGGTTGGCGGTACGCGGCACCGCTACTCCGGCGCGCCGGAACACGTAATACACCAGACCACTGCAATCAAACCCACGGGGCGTGTCGCCGCCATAAAGATAGGGTGCGCCCAGTTCCGCACTCGCGAGCCTGACGATCTGAGCCGCCCGCTTCGCATGAGCCGGATTATTTACAGATGTCTGCGGCCGTTCCGGCCAGGGTGCGCAGGCCCCGATCACGGCACATAGGCAGCCTAACCCTATCAATGCTCTGACAGTCCGCGCATGCCACCGGTGGGAGTTATACAGTCGCAAATGTATAAGTATCAGCGGCGTACGTTCACGCGCCAGCGTTCCAGCTGCAGGCAGGCTTGACGCAAGCCCGGGTGTGCCTTGGCCATCACCAGCAGCCGGCGGGCGGCCAGCAAACCGGAGTCGGCGGATGCGACCGCCGCATGCAGGGCCGCTTCAGAACCTCGCAGTGCCGCCAGTGCCTGCTCATGACTCACCAGCTGAAACCGCAGTTTTGCGCCAGACCGCAACTGTCCCATGCGTGGCAAATCTGCGTGGATGACCACGGCGATGACCGGGTAGCCGCCGATGGTTCCATGGTTGCTCAATAACACGATGGGTTGACCGTCACCGGGTATCTGGACCGCACCGGTCACCATGCCCTGCGAGGACAATTCAGAGTGTTTCTCACGGCGAATGTCTTCACCCCTGAGACGCAGCCCGGTCCGATCACTATCTGCGCGCACTACATACGTGCATCCAGACAATACCTCAAACGCCGCAGGCGTGAACCAGTCCGCATGCGGCCCGGGAATGACCCCGAGTATGGCTTCATCAGGGAATTCCGGAGGAGAACGCAGATACCATCCCTGATGCAGACTGTGGGTTTCGCAACTGAGCCGATCCCCCGCCCGAATTACAGGCGGCCCGAGCCCGGCGAACGTATCACTGGAAGCACTCGCAAGTGTGGGATTGGGGGAAAAGCCCCCCGCGATCGCGAGGTAACAGCGTATGCCTGTGAGTATGGCTCCACAGGCAAGTGTCTGGCCGGCATGAATCGCGATGCTCTGGTACATGGGGATCGGCATATCATCCAGCGTCGGTTCCACCCGTCCGCCCGCGAATGCCACGACAGCATCGGTCTCGAACCGCAGTGTCGGCCCATTCACCGTCATCTCAAGTGCTGCGGATCCTTCTGCATTGCCGACCAGCAGGTTGGCATGCCGCAGACTCATGCTGTCAGCCGCACCTGCCTGTGGCACTCCCAGGTGGGCATAGCCAACCCGTCCCAGGTCCTGGAAACTGGTGAGATTCCCGGGATCGATGACGGTGATCATGCCGACGGGCGGAAATGCACGGTGTCGCCAGGCGTCAGAAGCGCTGGCGGTTCCCGGTCCGGATCGAATAACACAACGTCTGTGTAGCCCAATATGCACCAGCCGGCAGGCGTTGCCCGGGGATAGATGCCACTGAATTCGTCAGCTATGGCCACGGCACCACTTGCTATTTTTGTGCGTGGTGTTTTCAGCCTCGGTACACGCAGCTTTGGATCGAGACCAATCAGGTATGGGAATCCGGGTGCGAATCCCAGGAAGGCGACTGTATAAGTCGCTGAACTATGACGCTGGATCACTTCAGCCATGTCTAGGCCAGTCAGCCTGACCACCTCTTTCAGATCTTCACCGTCATAAGTCACGGGCACGTCGTGCGCGCGCGCTGGGGCAGCAGGCCGTTTGAGCTGCTCGAACTTGGGCAGCAGCCGGATAAAACTCGTGAGATCGAACAGCAGCGCATCATATTCCACCAGCAGCGTGTTATGAGCCGGCACCAGTTCGCGCAGACCTTTCAAAGATTGCCGAAGGATGTATGTGCGCAGGTGCTGGGCAACCATGGCATCATGTGTGTCTATCAACAGGGCGCTGTCTCCGACGGGATGTGTATTCATGTGAATGCGTGCACGTTTACTCCAGCTTCCTCAAGCACCTTGCGTACGGCTCTCGCCAGATCGATGGCACCGGGCGTATCACCATGTACACACAAAGATTCTGCATGCACGCAGATGTCCAGTCCATCCGCACTCATGATAGTACCGCTGGTGGCGAGCGCCACAGCCTGGCGGGCAACAGCCGTGATATCCGTGATGACTGCGCCTTTCTGGGAACGCGGCACCAGTCTGGCAGCCGATGTATAGGCGCGATCAATAAAAGCCTCGCCAACCGCCTGCAACCCATGCAACCGTGCATGCTCCATGGCGATACTGCCGGGGAGTGTCAATACTGCTAACACGGCGTCAAATGACTTGATGGCCGCGATCACTGCATCCGCGGTGACGGCGTCATCGGCCATGCGGTTATAGAGCGCACCGTGGGCTTTCAGATACCCGATCCGGGTATGCGCCGCCCGGGTGACATCGTCCAATGCCCGCAGCTGTTCCAGCACTGCCGTCGTGACAGTCGCCGGTGGCAACGATAACTCGCGCCGCCCGAACCCTTCCCGGTCCGGATAGGACACATGCGCGCCGATCCTGACCCCACTTTTTACAGCCGCTGCCACTGTAGCCCGCATACTGGCGGCATCGCCCGCATGCCCGCCGCAGGCGAGACTTGCGCTGGTGATAAGTGGCATGAGCGCGGCATCATCGCCGCAACCCTCGCCTACATCTGCATTCAGGTCGATATGCATCGCGGGGTAGCCTGGAGGGACTGCTCTCAGCGTATCCCCGCCATGGGCAGGTCCAGGCCGCGTTCTTTCGCGACCTCAGCGGCTTTCGGGTATCCGGCATCAGCGTGACGCATCACCCCGGTACCCGGATCATTGATGAGCACGCGCTCCAGTGCCTGCTCCGCGCGCGCGCTGCCATCGGCGACAATCACCACACCCGCATGCAGCGCATAACCCATACCCACCCCGCCGCCATGATGGAAACTCACCCAGGAAGCGCCGCTCGCGGTATTTAACAGCGCATTCAGGATCGGCCAATCAGCCACGGCATCGGAGCCGTCCCGCATGGCCTCGGTTTCGCGGTTGGGCGAAGCCACCGAACCCGCGTCCAGGTGGTCGCGACCGATGACCACAGGTGCCTTGAGTTCACCATTCCTGACCATGTGGTTGAAGGCCAGGCCCAGCTTGTGTCGCTCCTTGTAACCCAGCCAGCAGATGCGCGCCGGCAGACCCTGGAAACGGATGCGCTGCCGTGCCATATCCAGCCAGCGATGCAGATCCAGCTTGTCGGGAAAGAGTTCTTTGGCCTTGGCATCGGTCTTGTAGATGTCTTCCGGATCGCCGGATAGTGCCACCCAGCGGAACGGTCCCATGCCCTCGCAGAACAGCGGACGTATATACAGCGGCACGAACCCCTTGAAATCAAACGCGTTGGTCACGCCCGCATCCTGTGCCATGGCGCGTATGTTATTTCCGTAATCAAACGTGGGAATACCTTTGGCGTGGAACCCCAACATCGCGCGCACCTGTTGCGCCATCGACTGCTTTGCCA
>JAJYBN010000034.1 GCA_021779005.1 Pseudomonadota bacterium | reverse complement strand
CCAACAGCCGGCTTATGGTCGTCGGGTCCTGGGCGTTCAGCAGCAGTTGCAGCTGCGTGTCCTGGCCTTGCATGTATGCAGCCCGGATCTGTTCTGCGAGCGCATCCTTCTGTGCTGCAAGCGCCAGCTGTTTCTGCGCCTGTTGGCGCTGCAGTGCATCCAGCCGTGATTGCGCCTGGCCGACGGAAGCATTGAGGTTATGCAGACTTTTAGTCAGCTGCCCGATCTGTTGTTCGCTGGCGCGCAAGTTCGACTGCAGCTTGCTGCGCTGCTGGATTTCGCTATCCAGTCTGGACTGTACTTGGGCGATGCGCGCGCGCAGCTCTTTGAGTTGCGCCTGCCTGGCGGCATTACCGCTGGGCGCTGCCTGTACGCTGAGGCAGAGCAGCAGCATGCCGAATGCGGTAAGCGTTCTGGCAGTCATGGTTGATGGCAGATCACGCGGCGGGTGGTGCGGTAGTCGATGGAAATGGCCGGTTGTGGATGGGATGGCATGCGAGGTTACCGGCGCGGTGTGGATAGTAATTCTAGGGGATTTATGCGAGTGCTCAAAGGCTTATATATCAACTGCTATACTACGCCCCCTTTGAACCACCGCCTCTGCCTCCATGTCGCGACTGCTTGAATTCACCTCTCATCACCCTTATCTCATTGCCGCAGCGCTGGTCATCCTCTTGCTTTTGATGGGTGATGAATTGCTGCGCCGCCTGCGCAAATACCGTGACGTTACGGCGGCGGAGAGCGTGCTGCTTATCAATAAGGGCGCAGCCATCGTGGATATTCGTCAGCCCAAGGAATTCAGCGCGGGTCATGTGATCGGCGCCCACAACATCCCCGCAGCCGAACTCGATGGACGGCTATCGGAACTGGATAAATACAAGCAGCAGCCGGTCATCGTCTGTTGCGAGAGCGGACAAAGCAGCCAGAAAGTCGCGGGCCTGCTGGTTAAACAAGGCTTCAAGAGCGTGCATACCCTCAAGGGCGGCATACGCGGCTGGCAGAATGAACATTTCCCCCTGGAACGTGTTTGAGGCAATCGTACGTGTATGAAACCGGTCACTATCTACAGCACCCGCGTCTGCGGCTATTGCATACGTGCCAAAGCCCTGCTGCAATCCAAGCACGTGGCCTATACCGAGTACCTGGTAGACCTGGATCCGGTCAGGCGCGAGGAGATGCTGCACAAAAGCCAGCGTCGCACCGTTCCGCAGATATTCATCGGCGAGCAGCATGTCGGCGGCTACCACGAGCTCTATGAACTCGACAGCACGGGCGGACTGGATAAACTGCTCGCCGATTGAATTTTAAAGTCCATCAATACCCAAGGAAGCATCATGGCTGATACCCCCATCACACCGAATAGTGGAGAGGCCGCCGGCAAACAGGTGGCTCTGCAGCGTATATATATAAGAGATTGCTCGTTCGAATCCCCGCGCGCGCCTGCGGTCTTCGCGACCGCCATCAATCCGGAAGTGAAAGTAAACATGCGTTCCGACGCCAACAAGCTTGGGGACGATAACTTCGAGGTGGTGTTGACCATCACCGTGGAAGCCCAGGCCGAAAGCCGCAGCATCTTCCTGGTGGAAGTACACCAGGCCGGGCTATTCAACATCCACGGTTTCAATGATCAGGAACTGGCGGCCCTGCTGGGCAGCTACTGCCCCAATATCCTGTTCCCGTATGCACGTGAAGCGGTATCAGATCTGGTGCAGAAAGGCAGCATGCCGACGTTGCTGCTGCAACCGGTGAACTTCGACGCCATCTATATGCAGAGCATCGGCCAGGCTGCGACGCCCCCGGGCGATGCCGCCATCCCCGCCTAGTCGCGCGCGCTGACGTGACCACTACAGCTCCCATCGGCATCCTCGGCGCCGGTTCCTGGGGCACGGCACTGGCCATACTGCTGGCACGCAATGGCCGTAGCGTGCGCTTGTGGTCGGTGGATCAGAACGAATTGCCGCCACTGATCGCGGACCACGAAAATCGCCAGTACCTGCCGGGCATCCCGTTCCCCGCAGCGCTGGCCGTCGAGACCCGCCTGGAAGAAATCACGGCCGTGGTCAACGATGTGCTGGTGGTGGTGCCTAGCCACGGGTTCCGCACCACCTTGAAGCTGCTGGCTGCACAAAAACCGAAAAACCTGCGGCTCGCCTGGGCCACCAAGGGTTTTGAACACGACAGCGGCAAACTGCTGCACCAAGTGGCCACTGAAGAGTTGGGCTCACAACCGCCGCTGGCGGTGCTCTCGGGTCCCACGTTCGCACGGGAAGTGGCCGCCGGCATGCCCACGGCAGTGACCATCGCCGCGAATGACCCGCCGTTCGCCAGGGACCTGGCGGAAGCACTCCACAACCGGAGTTTCCGCGCCTACACCTCCGATGACATGGCGGGGGTGGAAGTGGGTGGCGCGGTCAAGAACATCATCGCCATCGGTTGCGGCATCAGCGATGGACTGAAGTTCGGCGCCAATGCCCGCGCCGCACTCATCACCCGTGGTTTGGCGGAGATCACGCGGCTGGGTCTGAAACTGGGCGCACGCGCCGAAACTCTTCAGGGCCTGGCGGGCTTGGGGGATCTGGTACTCACCTGCACTGACGACCAGTCGCGCAACCGCCGCTTGGGACTGGCACTGGCGGCCGGCAACGATGTGAAAAGCAGTGCACGAGACATCGGCCAGGTGGTGGAAGGCGTGTATGCCGCCGAGGCAGTGCACCTGCTGGCGCACCGGCTCGATGTCGAGATGCCCATCACCGAGCAGGTCTACCGCATCCTGCATCAGGGCGTGGCACCACGCGCCGCCGTCGAAGCCCTGATGGCGCGCGCCCTCAAGTCAGAAGCATAACGGTCCTGGATCCCGTTTCGATTCAGCACCCGCCTTCAAAGGCTAGCTGCCGCCAAGCTTCATACACGATCACCGCCACCGCGTTGGAGAGATTCAGGCTGCGGTTATTGGGTCGCATCGGGATGCGCAAGCGTTGCTCGGGCGGCAGGGAATCCAAGAGTGCCTGCGGCAGCCCGCGGGTTTCCGGTCCGAACAGCAGCGCATCACCGGCCTTAAATTGTACTTCGGTATAGCAAACATCGGCACGCGTGGAGATCGCGAACAGCCGCCTAGGCATGACATCCTTGAAAAATTTTTCAAGATCCGAATGTTCGTGCACGCAGGCCATGTCATGGTAATCGAGGCCGGCGCGTTTCACCCGCGCCTCGGAGAGTTCGAAGCCGAGCGGATGGATGAGGTGCAAGCTGGCGCCGGCGTTGGCACACAGGCGTATGATATTGCCGGTGTTGGGCGGGATTTCCGGCTGGTACAGGACCACGTGCAGCATTAATCAGGGGCGCGTATGGATGTTGCGGGGCACACTCTTCCCGATTCTCTGAAAACCGATTTCTGTGGTCTCACGTTGAATTCGCCGCTGGTGCTGTTGTCGGGTTGTGTGGGCTTCGGCGAAGAATATACGCGGGTCACCGGCTTTTCCAACCGCGACGCCGGCGCCGTCTGTCTAAAAGGCACGACCCTCAAGGCACGACTCGGCAATCCGCCGCACCGAATCTGGGAAACTCCTTCAGGCATGCTAAACGCCATCGGCCTGCAGAACCCCGGCGTGGATCACGTGGTGAACAAGATCCTGCCGACCCTGGATTTTTCCGAGACCCGCTTCATCGCCAACGTCTCGGGCTCGACCGTCGAGGAATATGTGGAGGTCACCCGGCGCTTCGATGATTCACCCATCGATGCCATGGAGATCAACATCTCCTGCCCGAACGTGAAGGAAGGCGGTGTGGCTTTCGGCAACGACCCGGAGATGTCAGCCCGGGTGGTGGCCGCCTGCCGCAAAGTCACCCACAAACCGCTGATCACCAAGCTCTCGCCCAACCAGACCGACATCGCGCATAACGCCCGGCGCTGCATCGAAGCCGGCACCAACGGATTGGCGGTCATCAATACCCTCATGGGCATGGCCATCGATCCAAAGACCCGCAAACCGGTCATCGGCAACGTCCAAGGGGGGCTCTCGGGCCCGGCCATCAAGCCCATCGCCCTGCTCAAGGTGCATCAGGTCTACCAGGTGGCGCGTGGCCATGGGGTGCCCATCATCGGCCAGGGGGGGATCACCACCGTACACGATGCCCTGGAATTCCTGATGGCGGGTGCCGCGACCGTGGGGGTGGGCACCGCCCTGTTCTACGACCCCCTGATCTGTAAGACGCTCAATGCCGGTATTGCAGAGTACCTCGCGAGGCATGGTCTAAAGCGGGTGGCGGAATTGGTGGGCAGGCTAGATACCGGCGGCGGGCAGCTGGAATCCTGTGCCGCAGGTTAATATTCGCACGTAACTTCTTATAAATTAAGTTTATTTGTACACAAAGTATTCATTGATGACACCTTGAAAGCAGCATGTCAAGTACGCCAAATTTGTCACTCTTAGAACAAATATTGCAGCAGACCTGACATATTTCGTCAGTTCAGCTCCAGAGAAGGGCGCTGTAATTACCCACGCGACTTGGAAACACTGGACCAATCAAATTGGCATAGGGCTTGCTCGGGTATGGATGTAAGAGAAACTCTCAGGCACCTTCATAGGGAACCCCCCAAGCCGTCTGAGAAACACCCGGTTGGGTGACCAGGCCGTCCGACACGGAAGTGGACGGCCCTTCTCTGAGAAGCTTGGTTTTTAATTATTGGTAACGCCCTTAACATCCTTGGAGATCTGTCATGTTTAAACTTATACATACTCTTGCGATCACCAGCGCTGCTGCCTTGGCCCTTGCCAGCGTGCAGGCTCAGGCAGGCACTACCGGGACTTCCTTCGCCGTCACGGCCACCGTGGTCAATTCCTGCGTGGTTAATTCCGCAAGTGCCATGGCATTTGGCAACTACGACGTCAATCTAGGAGCGGTGACCAGCACCAGCGCCATCAACATCAACTGCACCAAGAGCGATACCTACACGATCGCCCTGAACTACGGTGCCAATGGTGGCAGTGCGGCCAACCGCATCATGGCCAACGGCACCAACCTGCTCGACTACAACCTGTTCGTCGACAGCGGTTATGCTAACGTCTGGAACAGCACGTGTGGTTCAGGTATGAACTGCGACGGCGGCACGGGCGCCGGCCCAGGTGTCGGTAATGCGCAAAGCTATACGGTGTATGGCAAGATACCGGCTGGGCAGAATGTCCCGGCCGGCAGCTATAGTGACACCATCACCGTCACGGTGACCTTCTAATCACGGGAATCGTTTCGAACGCGGAGTGGAAGGCATGCGCCGGATTCTGGCCCTGATCTCGCTGTTGCTTGTGCCCCTATGGGCACAAGCCGCTTCATTCCAGGTGAGTCCAATACGCATTACGCTCTCCGCCGATCATTCCACCGATGTGATAAGGGTGACCAACAGCAGCGACACCCCGACAGTGGTTCAGCTGCAGATTGTGGCGTGGGCCCAGGAGAACGGCGACGACGTGTATACGCCGAGCCGCAACCTCCTGGCAACGCCGCCAATCTTCACCGTGGCACCAGGGAGCCAGCAGGTGGTGCGCGTCGGCATGCGCACCCAGCCGGATGCCAGCCAGGAAACCTGCTACCGCATGTACCTCACGGAAGTGCCACCAGCACCTACGAAGGAGTTCCGTGGTGTGCAGATCGCCTTGCGGATGGGCATCCCGGTGTTTGTGGATCCTTTAACTGCAACCGAACCCAAGCTTCGATGGTCGGGAAAACTGCTCTCGCCCGGCGAACTGCAGGTGAGCGCCACCAATACCGGCAACGCACATGCGCAAGTCTTGAAGTGGCAGTTACAGTCGCCTGATCAATCTCGGGCATGGTCACAGGAATCCGGCAGCTATGTCCTGCCCGGCGCAACCCATACCTGGACCCTCAAACTGACGTCACCCCTGGCTGCAAACACTCCGCTCGAGGTCCTTGCTGATACCGACCGAGGCACTCGCCATGCGCAGCTGGTTCTGGAAAAGTAGTGCAGCCGTACAGCTCCTGAGTGATGGCACCGTAGACAGTTCTTTGCCCTTTAATGAAGCTGCCGGTTTCTGGACCGCCTGGGTTGATCCGTGAATCCCACCTTCCAAAATCGGGCATGCCGACAATACGGCGTGCTGAGTTTCCTTATGACTGCCGAATTGCTGGCGATGGCGGTAATCATCCTGTTACTGCTGAGCACCTACAGTTCGTATCGGCCGGGGGCGCCTACCCACAACACGCCCATATCCACTTCAGTCTCGTCTTTCAGATCTCCTGCCATCAGGTCGATTACCATGCTGTATAGGCCAACACCCGAGCAGCGGCATACCCAGACAACAAACACCACACGCGCTCACCTGTCCCGGATAAAGGTTGCCGCTCTAGCCGCGTTCACTCAGTCACTAGGGCCTGGAGCACAGGTAGCATCAATCCAGAGCCCACCACAGGCGACCATCCCTGCTGCGCCGATTGAACTGTTGCTCGAAGTGCATCTCAACCAGCAACCCCAGCATGAGACTGACCTGTTCCTGAGTTTTGGTGCCAGGCCGGACAAGAACCTGTATGCAAAGGGCTCCGACCTTAAGCGCTGGCGCCTGCTCGCGCCCGCGGTCACACCCTATGTATACGAAGGCGAAAAGTATTACCCGCTGGATGCCTTCCCGGGCCTCACCTACCGGGTGGATACTTCCACGGAAACCTTGCGGATCACCGCGCCGGCGGCGGCATTCAGCGGCACGATCGTGGACGGCCTGTTCCCGGAAAATCCCCAGCCACAACACACCCCTTGGGGCGGTTTCCTCAACTATGACTTTCTGGGCAGCCGTATCACTGGACTGACTTCACTCAACAGCCTGCTGGAGGCAGGTCTGTTCAACTACTGGGGCGTAGGCACGAGCAGCTTCCTCGGCCAGGGCATCAACCATGCCCATAGCCAGTGGACACGTCTGGACACCACTTGGACGCACGACAATCCCGAAACCATGACCACCCTGCAACTCGGAGACTCCATCAACGATGGTGGGATGACCGGTCTGGCCGTGCGCATGGGTGGCCTGCAGTACGGCACCAATTTCACTACCCGTCCGTATTTCATCACCTTCCCGCTGCCTACCATCGGCGGCCAGGCCGCATTGCCCTCCACAGTGCAACTGTATGTAAATGGCCTGCTCAAGGAATCGAAGCAGGTGCCCCCGGGGCCTTTCTCGATACCCGCCGTACCCGTGGTCACTGGGCCTGGAACTGCCACCGTGGTGGTGCGCGATGCCCTCGGCCGCGAGCAGGTTATCTCCGCTTCTTTCTACGCCAGCTCAGATTTATTGAAATCGGGCCTGGATGATTATTCCATTTCAATCGGAAAGTTACGGGAAAACTATGGCCTGGAAAGCAACGATTACGGTCCGGCCGCGGCCACTGGTATCTTCCGTCATGGATTTACTGATAACTTCACGGGCGAACTGCGTGGGGAAACTTCCGCCGGTCTTCAGGACGTGAGTATCGGCGGCACTTTCGCCGCATCCGACAGCGGCGTTTTCAATGCCGGCCTGGCCCTGGCTCACAGCAATCTTGGCCAAGGCATGCTGGGACTAGTCGGCTACCAGTGGCAGGGACCGGTCTTCACTGCCGGTACCAATATCCAGTTGGCGAGTTCGGATTTCACAGAGCTGGGATACAATGGCCAGCCGGCTCCCAGCAAACAGATCACGGCCAGTGTGGGCGCATTCCTGGGCGGGGGCGGTTCAGTTTCCCTTACGTATCTGGACCAGGACAGTCCGTTGTTTGGCCGCGCCCGCCTGGTGACCGCGAACTATAGCGTCAACGTCGGACGTATCGGCTTTTTCACGGCCAATGCCTTCCATTCCCTGACCGGCAGCAGCAACAACGGCGTGCTCCTGATGTTCACCTTGCCCTTCGGCGAGCGCAGTGATGTCAGCATGGGGGTGCAACGACAAAACAATACTGATCAGGCATTCGCGACGGTGCAGGAAAACCTGCCCACTGGTACCGGCAGCGGCTACCGCGTCAGCACCCAGCTGGGTCCATATGCCCTGAATCAGGCGGAATACGATTACCAGAACAATGTCGGTACCTACCGGGTGGGTGCCATGAATACCGATGGCCAAACCAGTTACCAAGGTGAGGCCGCAGGCAGCCTGGCAATCATCGATGGCGGCGTGTTCCCCACGCGTCAAATCCAGGGCGCATTTGGCTTGGTGGAAGTGCCTGGGATCCCCAACGTGACGGTGTACGCTGACAACCAGCCCATCGGCACGACCGACAAACACGGGGATGCGCTGGTGCCCGTCCTGCGGCCCTACCAGAATAACCCCATCAGCCTCGACGCCGGCAGTCTACCCATGAGTTCCCAGGTCAATAGCCTGCAGCAGAACGCCGTACCGCGTTTCAATAGCGGCGTGATCGTAAAATTCCCCATCACCTCCACCCGTGGTGCAACGCTGACCATCAACCTGCAGGATGGCAAGCCGTTGCCGGCGGGTGCCAGTGTTCAGATAGCGGGACAGCAACAAACTTTCCCTGTGGGGTTTCATGGCGAGGTCTATATCACCGGGCTAGCGTCGCATGACAGGCTGCGCGCTAACTGGGAGCAGCAAAGTTGCATAATCAACGTGAGCCTGCCGGAAACCACGGATCCACTGCCGGACTTAGGTACCTATACCTGTATAGGAATAAAACCATGATGCGTGACCGCCGCATGCTCGTCATCATCGTCGTTGCGCTGCTCGCGCCTGCCGTCGCCCGCGCCGCAGCATCATCGTGTACGGTGACATCCTATAATCTGGCCTTCGGCAATTACGATATGATGAATCCGGTGCCCACGATCGTGACAGGGGCAAACCTCATCGTAGTAAAGTGCAGCCATGGTGCGGGAACGATGACTGTGGATCTGAGCACCGGTGGCAACGGCACCTATTTTCCACGCGCCATGCGCTTCGGCACAAATGTACTTACCTACAACCTTTACACCACCGCCGGCCTGACCACCGTATGGGGTAATGGGTCCGGTGGCACAGGGAATATTGTCCGATCCTACAATAATAATAGCAGCAATGTATTCAGTGTTTACGGGAAGATCCCCGCACAGCAAAATTTAAGCGCAGGCAATTACAGCGATTCGATCAACATCACAGTGAGT